>CAILWD010000543.1 GCA_903837815.1 uncultured Chloroflexota bacterium
AGATGTTAATCAACGCAATCAAGGACGGCGCCGACCTGCCACCGCGCCCCATCCTCATCACCTTCGACGACGGAAATTTGGACAATTACACCACGGCGTTCCCCATCATGCAAAAGTATGGTTTTACGGGCGTGCTGTACATCGTGGGGAATTACCTGGGCGCGGAAAACTACATGAACGCCGACCAGGTCAAAGAGATGGCGGCGGCTGGTTGGGAAATCGGGAGTCACAGCATGAGCCATGCCGACCTGCCTTCTCTCGAACCTCAACAGCAGCGCTATGAGGTGGTCGAATCGCGTGTGTTTCTCGAAGAAAAATTGGGAGTGACGGTCCAGACCATTGCCTATCCGTTTGGGAAGGGGAACACGGGGATCGTGGACTACGCCATGTTTGCCGGTTACACCGCCGGCATGGGACTGGGCTACACTCACGACCAGACCCTCTACAATTTATATAGTTTACAGCGCCGCGACATCAAGGGGACGTACGACATCAAGCAGTTTGCGTCATACCTGCCCTGGCTGGGCGACCCCGCCTTTTTCCCCACCGACACGCCCGTGCCGACAGTCGCGCCGTCGCACACGCCTGTTCCCACAAACACACTCCCGACTCCATAGGATAAACTCGTCCTGAGCATAGCCGAAGAGACACGCGCTTCGACTACGCTCAGCGCAAAATGTCTGGAAATTACCGTTCCCCAAACCGCAGCAAAATCACACCCGCAAAAACCAGCACCCCGCCGAGAAGTTGCGCCCCGCTCAGGATTTCGTTCAACACGAAGTAGGCCCAGATCGAAGTGAGGGCGGGTTCGAGGGTGGCGATCAGATTGGAGGTGGTCGGGGATAGATAACGCAGGCTCAGGGTGTAGAGTCCGAATCCGCCGAGGGTGGGGACAACGGCAAGCAGGAGGAGAATCCCCCAACCTGAAAGTGAATCTCCAAGCCAGAGCATATCAGCAAAGGGCGGTTTGCCGCTGACAAGCAGGTCATACCCAAGGTTGAAAAAGATCAAAAAGAAAGTCGCCCAGATGAAACTGTAGAGCAGCGCCGTCCACGAATCGAGATGGGTATCGGAGGCGTGTTTGCCTTGCAGGTTGTAAACGGCAAAGACAAAGCCTGAGATCAACCCAAAGATGATTCCCAGCGGGTTGAGATTCCACGTCGCCGGGTCGTATGCGCCCGCCACAAACACAATGCCTGCCAGACTCAAAAGGATCGAAAAGATTTTGAGGGGACTGAATTTTTCCTTGTAAACGAGCCGGCTCAAAATGGCGGTCATCGCCGGGGAACTGAACGCCATCACGGTGGCAACCGCCGCGCCGTTATATTCCACCGAGAGCGTCCAGATGGAGTTGAAAACTGCCAGCGTAAATCCATAGATCACCATGAACCGCCAGTGGATGCGGTCGAGGTGAAACCGCGCGCGGCTGATGAAAAACAAGCCAAGCGCCAACCCTGCCGAGAGGAAGAGGTCGCGCCAGAACGCCAGCACGAGCGAAGGCAGGGAATAGGTTTTGCTCAGGTAACTGATGAAGATCCCCGTGAACGACCACAGGAGTGTGGCCGTGAGGGCAATGGCATATCCGCGGGAGAGGCGGGACGGTGTTTGCATGTTGGCTCCGCTTTAGAAAGATTTTCAGATGCGTGTATGACATCTGAAAGAAAAGTATTCCCGTGAAAGTATAACGGCTCTTTGGGTTTTGACGGGGTTTTTTCTTTGGCTTTTCCATGCAAATCCGCGCGCCGAATTCCACTTCTCCCCAAAGGCAAAAAAACCGCAGTTCGAATTTTCAATTTTTTTCGATGCTTCCGGGTTTAGAGTACAGACCCGTCTATTTTAGCGGTTCGTAAAATAGGCAATCGTCCCTTCATGCATGTAGCGTTGAGCAGGGGGACTTAGTCGTTCGCTCAAATTTCCCAGGGTGGAATAATCGCCGCCTGCAAAAACTTCGGCAAACAACCGTTTGTTTTCGAATATTTCCGCAAGAACTTGCAGCAACTTGTCTGCTGGAAAATCTGCCATTGTGAGCAGCGCAGGCGTAACCGCCACTGTATCGAGATCGACTTCCAACCCAGAGTAAGATCCGCTTGAAAGTTTACTGGGGTGAAAAATGCCAGGGTTGACCTGCATGACGGCTTCGGCTTCCGTTCCGCGAATGGGAAGGAGGATCAGGCCCGAGGTGGACATGTGTGCCAGTTCAGCAGGATTGCCGCTCCAGAAAAACGCGTCCACACTGCCCGCTTTCAACGCCGAGAGGGATTCGTTCACGTCGAGGCTTATGCGGCTAAAATCTTTTTCCTGGATTTCCAACGCCTTAAGGATATACCCTGCCAATTCTTCTGTGACATTGCCCGATAAGCCGATGGAAACCCGCCTTCCCCTTAAATCTTGCAGGGTTGCGATATCCGAATTCGATAATGTAAAAATAAGTATCGGCTGTTCGTAAAGCGGCGTAACAATTCGGACGGGCTGGGAATAATCCGGGAAAGGCATGCGGGTAATCTCCACGCCGCATTTGATGTTGAGTTTTTCGGGTTGCGCATTGGGAAACACGCCTGCCAGTTTGCCCTCATTTGCCAGCGTTGCATGATAGTCATAGCCAAAGGCCATGTCGACTTTGCCGGAGGTGAGGAGTTTTAGGTTCTCCATTACCGAGTCAGTCTGCATTGATTCGATTTTCACCGTGGATGCCTGTACGCTGCCGTCTGTTTCATCTCTCAAAGCGGGCCATGTCCCGCTTCCATCCGACGCAATTTTGAATGAGAAAATTCCCGGCGTGACGGGAATGGATTGAGACGGAGTTGGGATTATCAATTCAGGCGCGGATTCGATCTGCGAAGCGCAGCCGAGGAATATAAAAATCAAGAGTAAAAAGGGAATGTATTTCACAAGTGACATGAATGGCGCCTTATCTGGGATACTCCGCCCTTGAAGTGGAATAAAAGGCGCGGATATTACATTCGACAGCAGGGCTGAAACGCGCAAACGCAGAAGGGGGGCTGTCAGTTGTTTTGGCTTTGAATTTGTTCACACCCCTCTCTCTCTCAAACTTTCGACTGCGCAAGTGCTAAACCTCGACAGTTGTGATGAAAACCTGGCAGGGTCAAAACCGCCCTGCCAGGTTTTTCGAGCCGGGGCTTGCGCAGAATAATGCCTCCCTTTGTCAGTCTCCACGAATTTTCGCTTAATCGGTTTTCGGTTTACCGGGATTAGCGCGGATTGGCGGAGGCTAGGGATGCTTTGCGCAAGCCCTATGAGAATTAATAAAGGCCGCCCAGATTTGCGCTGGAAAATACGGTAAGCGCAAAGAAAGCAATACGTCCGAGCAATTCGCCAAACAGCAGGACAATCGGCAGCCATGATGGGATGGTCTTGCTGCGCTGCACGGTAATAAAGCCCGCGAGCAGAACGACAAGATGAATCCAGTGTAGCGGCGAGGTGAGGAAATTTTGCCCGCTAATGCGGGTGACGGTATTTCCAGCCAGCCAGGCAAACGGCACGACAAAGCGGACAGCCAAACTCGCCAGCAGAGTCGGTGATAAGACTGCAGCCAACAAGCCCTGCGACTTTTCGCCTACAAAGTACGAGGCACAGGCAGGCCCCAGCGTGAATACTGTCAACAGGAAGAATATCTGCGGCAGAAGGTTGTGGATGGCGTCAATACCGGCAGAAGAATATGCCATGCCGGTGGTAAAGACCGCCAGCAAACCGATGACTGCCGTCAATTTGAACAACAAGCCGTTGGGCGTTCTGGCATAGACCATGTAAAAGGTCACAGCGGCAAGGAGGCCAAACAACGCAAAGCCAAGGATTTCGCGGCTAAGCCACGCCGAGCCGAGGTTGTTCAACATGCGGAAGAAACCGAGCGGTTTTCCAAGATGGAAGAACGCGGCAACAACTGCCACGACAACCAGCGCGAAGATAGTGAGCCACTCATTGCGGGATTGAGCCGTGGCTCCCTCCACCGTTGACCACTGGCGCAGCGCGGCAAAAATTGTCATACCGACTGCAATTTGAGTCAGCAACGTGAACAGGACAAGAGGCAGTTCAAAATTTTCCATGTTACACATCCCTCCGAACAACAACAGGCGTAGCAGGCAGTTTGAAGCGCGTGGATGGAGCAATATCGGGACGATTCGGGAATCCGGGCGGATATTGTACTGTGCCAGATTCATCGAAGGTATCGAGGTCAATCAATTGAAGCGCGGTCGTCGGGCAGGCTTGCACGCAGGCGGGGAGCAGACCTTCGTCGATGCGTTCCCAACACATGCTGCATTTTTCCACGTGACCTTCGGCTTCGTTGTAGCGCGGCGCGCCAAACGGGCAGTTGCGCATACAATTGCGGCAGCCGATACAGGCATTCTGATTATGCGTCACGATGCCGTCTTCGCGTTGGGTGTAGGCGCTTACCGGGCAGCCTTCCAAACATGCGGGCTGGTCGCAGTGATTACAGGCCAGCGAAAAGAAAGCACGGTCTTTGTACGGGTAGATTTCCTCGCTCAACGGATACAACTTGCGCCAGACGATGCCCGGCTCCAGGTTGTATTGGTTCTTGCAAGCCATTCCGCAGGAGGAACAGCCAATGCATAATTCCGCGTTGACGTAAAAAGCGTATCTGGTCATGTCGCTGCTCCTTATGCCTTTTCGATTTCGGCAAACTGATCGTGGATGGCAACGCCGGGCGCGCCGGTCTTGAACTTGCCCATATCGGATGATTCATCGTCCACGAGGATATTCACGTTGAAGGCGTTGTTCGCGCCGTACCAGCCTTCGTACATCAACAACGTATCCACCGGTACGATGTCGCTGACGCTGGCTTTGACTTTGACTTCGCCAAGTTTGTTATGCACTCGTACCACGTCGCCATCTGCAATGCCTTTTTCACGCGCCAGTTTCGGGTGGACGTAAACCAGTGGCTCGGGGTTGTAGTCCAGCATCCAATCCAAATTCTGGAACTGCGAGTGCAGACCATATTTCAAGTGCGGCGTCAACAGGTGGTAGGTCGCATACGGTTTGCGCGGCTCCTTGTATTTGACCAACGCTGTGTGACCGTACTCTTCCGCGAGGCTGGATTTGAACTCATACTTGCCCGAAGGCGTGCCGAACTTGTTATCCGACCACGAAGCAGACGAGGCGAGTTTCGCCTTGCGCGCGCCCTGTTTCAAATCCTCCCACGATTTAATTCCGAAGAGCGAGTAAATACCATCGTTGAATTCTTTAACCATCATCGCCTTCGGGTCGATGTTTTCAGGGAAGGTGCATGAGCCAGCCTGGATGCTGTTGATCTTGGCAGACAGCGCTGATGCAATTTCGATGTCCGATTTGGTTTCGTACAGCGGCGCAACCGCTTGCTCGTTGATGGACATCCAGTAATGCCAGTAGGAGACGTTCACCGTCCAGTCTTCAAAGAGCGTGGTGGTCGGCAGCACGATATCTGCCTGCTCGACGGTCGGGTTGAAGAACAGGTCAACCACGACGATCAAATCCAGTTTCTTGAAGGCTTCGATGATTTTATTGCGGTCGAAGTCCTGGCTGAGGACGTTCTTATTCGCCACCCACAACATACGCACGGGCGGGTCTTGCGCATCCATGATTTCCTGCGCGATTTTATTGATGTTGAATGCGCGGTCAGTGTAGGTCGCGGCTTCCCCACTTTGCCCGGTATCAAACTCGCCCATCGGGCCGGTCTTGCCGGTGTAGCCCTTTGAACCTTCGGGCGCAGATTGCACGAGCGCATTGTAGTTGAAGCCCCAAGTGAAAAGATGGCCATAGCGTGCGCCACCGCCCACCTTGCCGATATTGCCCGTCATGGCAACAAAAGCGTCTATTGCGCGGACGTTCGCCCCGCCGTTGACGTGGCGCTGCAAGCCATATCCAAGCCAGATGGTCGCAGGTTTGACCGCGGCGAATTCCTCGGCCACACGCTTGATGTTCTCGACGGGAATGCCCGATTGTTCAGATGCCCATTCGAGCGTAATCTCGCGGCGCAGGTAGGATGCGAACTCGCTGTAGCCTTCTGCATTTTCTTCGAGCCAGGCCTTGTCTTCGAGTTTCATATCCAGCAGGTGACGCGCCATGCCGAGCGCAAGCGCCCCATCTGCGCCGGGTTTAATCTCCCAGTACTCATCTGCTTTGGCTGCGGTCTGCGTAAAGATCGGGTCAATCACCACAATTTTCGCGCCGCGTTTTTTCGCTTCGAAGACATACTTCATCGAATGAATCGAGTTTGTGCAGGGATTCGCACCCCAAATGATAATGTACTTGCTCTCTGACATATCTTCAGGATCGTTGCACCACATGTTGCCCATGTCGAAGTTCTGCGCGTCGATGCCCGCAGGCCAGCACGGAGTTCCGACAAAGCGAGTGGTGTAACCGAGCGAAGACATGGTGCCTTCCACTCCGTAGTGCGTGATGCCAAAGTTGCCAGAATACTTGGTCATACCCAAACCAAGCAGGCTGCCGTCTTTTTCCTTGATTTCGAGAATCTTCTTGGCGATGGTGTCCAGCGCCTCATCCCACGAAATGCGCTTCCATTTGCCTGAGCCGCGCCCCTCCTGTTTCATGGGATATTTGATGCGGTCCGGGCTATACACCGAGCGCGGATACGAGTACCCCTTCACACACAACCCACCGTGTGTGAACGTGGACGCGGGGTCACCCTCGACATACTTCAGCACACCGTCCTTGACATAGCTCAATATGCCGCAGGTGTCGTAGCAGTTGCGCGGACAGGCATTGTGGAACACCTGATACGCGTCCTTCCCTTCATATCCACCGCTATTAAGCGGGGAAGCGCCGACGCCTTTACGAAGCAAACCATTGCCAGGAATGGCGGCAATGGCTCCGGCGGCGATCAGCATCTTCAAAAAGTCGCGTCTTGAGACCTGACTGCCGAGCGTTTGCCGGATGTTGGTGTTTCCTGTTTTTTCTTGCATGAGAAAACCTCCTTTCAAATTTTTCTTACACGGCGTTTTGCGCTGCCGATTTTTCCGAATGGCTGAGAACAACGTCCTTCAATGTCTGTGCGACGAAAAGGACCGCGGGGTGAACATCCTCTATGGCTTGAATTCGCACAACAAATTGAGGAACCCATGAGCGCAGGTGATTCAACAGATAGTCATGCACATCCTGCAATTGCGGGGAATTAACGCGTTCCAATGCGGAAGCAGCCTGCCACAACGCATCCAATTCCAGCGCAATGTGATCATCTGGAATTTTATTTACCCAAGGGGATACGAGCCCCAGCATTTCATACAGGTAACGGACTTTCAACGTGGATTCCCCCATAAGCCCTGCTTTATCACCGTCAAGATAGATGGAAGAATATGGCGGCGCGAGCAGCGCCCGCGGCCCAACGAACAGGTGATTAAAAGAAAACTCCACCGCAGACCAATCGTCCACAGCGGGAGCAGGAAATATTTCAGCCAGCGCCAAATAAGAATCCTTCATTTCTTCTGCGTTGCTGGCAAAGAAGAAATGACTGAGCAATTCGATTGTATTGGTGAAAGGCATGTGCGCTCCGTAGACGGATATGGTTGTGTATAATTTCACAACAAATTTAACGCACTACGCCTCCCCGCACATGATGAAAACAGGCAATTTTTATATCACCCGTTTGAGTAATTTTCGAAGTTATCCTTTCGGGTAATGAGTCCCTTCTGGGCGGCATAAGCGGCGAGTTGGGTTCGATTTTCCAGATTCAATTTTTCCAAAATGCTTTTCAAATGGGCTTTGACAGTGTTCACAGAAATTTGCAGCGAGGCGGCGATTTGCAGATTGCTGTCGCCCACCGCCGCCAGTTTCAGAACCTCCAATTCGCGCGCGGTGATCTTCTCGTATTCCTGATTACGCCTGCCGAAGCCGATATTCTTCATCACCCGCGAGGCAATCGCGGGCGTAATCGCAACTTCATCGCGGCTGACTCCGACCACCAACCCGAATAATTCATTCGCATCGAGGTTTTTCAAGAGATAGCCCGAAACGCCGAGTTCAATGGCGCTCTTCAAATGCTCATCGGAGGCGGAGGCAGTCAGCATCACGATGGCGGTGCCGGGGCGGTTCTCCAAAATACGTCTTGCCGCCTGCAAGCCATCCACCTGCGGCATGAAAATATCCATCATAACCAAATCGGGTTTCAAGCGTTTGCACAGTTCGATGGCTTCCGCGCCGTTTTCCGCTTCGCCAACAACCGTCACCAAATCGGGGCGCGCGTTCATCAGCGAAATCAACCCCTGACGAAAGAGACGATGGTCATCTGCCACCAATGTCTTAAGCGGTAAGAGTTTGGACATGGGAATTTTCCTGTTGGGAATGGGAGGCGGCGGTGGGCAGGCATAGCGAAACGCGAGTGCCGTGTCCGGGCGATGAGTCGATTTTCAATTTGCCATTCACGCTTTCCGTCCGCTCGCGCATGGATTTCAATCCAAAGTGTTTCTTAAGTTCAGTCTCGATGAAACCCACCCCGTCATCCTCGATTTCAACATGGAGAGAATCCTGCTGCTGCTGGAATTTTACGCGCACCCGGCTCGCATCTGCATGCAGGCGGATATTGGTCAAAGCCTCTTGCATGATTCTCACCAATTGCACTTCACAAATGGGTTTTAGATTCACCTTTTGGCTGGTATCGCATTCAATGCATGCTTCGATTCCGGTTTGAAGTTCGAACTCTTTGATGTATTCGCACAGGAACGGGATGGCTTCGCCATCGCGGGAAAGCGCCGTGCGCAAATTGAGAATGTTCTCGCGGACTTCCGCCTGGGCGTCGCGGATGCGCGTTCGTGCGCGGATCAACTCTTCGAGCGTTTCGTCAATTTTTCCCTGCTGAATTAGCAATTCGAGCGATTGCATTTCAAGGCTCAAGAAACCCAAAATTTGCGACAAGCCATCGTGCATTTCACGCGCCAGCCGCGCGCGCTCTTCCACAATTGCGCCCGATTGAATCTGCGAAGTCATAAATGCATGTTCGATGGCAATGGACATCTGCTGCGAAATGCTCTCGACGACCATTTTGTCTGACGCGCTAAAGGGCATGTCTTTCTCACGTCCCACCCATAAGCCGCCAATCAGTTGCTCGTTCATTTTCAATATAATCGGCAGCACGTGGTTCGATTGAATTGGATGCGTCCCGTTTTCGCTTCTGAAAATCTGATTGACCTTTTCAGCGCCAGAACTGGTAACGCGATATTTGATTTGAAAATGATTCCCGTCCGTGTCCCACATACCCAGCGCGGCGACCTGTGGCTGCGTGAGGTTGTAAAGCGATTCCATGGCGATCAACAAAATTTCATCCGTATCCATGCCGCTGGAAATACGATGACTGATATCCACCAGCGTATTGACCCATTTTTGAATCGCGCGGTTGAGCGTGATGGCTTCCTCCTTTTTCATGCGCTCGGTCAAGTCGTTAAGGATAATGACCGTGCCGCGATATTTTTCGCTCACGTCCTGCATTCGTTTCATCTTGACCTGAAAGTAGCGATCCCCGTGCGCGGTCTGCATCGATTTAACAACCACCAGTTCCTGTTCATGGCTTTGCGCAAAGACTGCGATCTCTTGCGCCAGCCACGGAAAGGCATGTTCCACGGGCTGCTGGTCGTAATAACGGTGCGCGGGCAGGTTATATTCCTCGAATAATTCTGCGGCGGCCTGATTGATGTTTACAATTTTATGGTTCCCCTCGAGCAGGATAACAGGGTCGTACAGGCTCTCGAACACGGTCAGGTATTTGTTCTTCTCATTGGTCAGCGCGCGGTTCTGGCTGCGGAGTTCGTCGGCCGCCTCGTTGCTGTTGAGCGAATTCCACTCCACGCTGTATCCAACTTCAAAGCGGTCGAAGAAGCGCTCCAAAAACGAGAGAAATTCCGCTTCTGATTCTGGATCTAAATCCTGATCGCGGACAAGGTCGAAATAACTGCGCTTGTAATACTTCACCAATCCCAAAAACATCCCCAGCGTAATCCCGCGCGCGCGGTGTTTATGCACTTCCTGAATGCTGAACTTGTCAATTGCGGTTTCGTTAAACTTCGTATCGAGGCTGATTTGCCCAATAGGATCGTTTGTTTCAATTACTGTTGTGATGGCGCTGTTTAACGAGTTGATTGAAATCCGCCATGCATCAATTAGCGTTGAGGTATAACGCGTGTATTCATGAATCTTGGCATACTCAACCACCCGTCGTAAGAGCCAGTCTTCGTTTCGAGAAACCAAATCCATCAGTCTTTTCATGCCGCGCTCTCCAAAAAAAACATTTATAGCTTGTCAATCATCAACCGGGTGAGAATTATATCTTATGCAGCAGAGGTTCCAAGCGGATAACAAGCTCCATGTCCTTCGCCTAAAATCATTGACTCATTTCACTTTTAGAGTAGAATACCGCCCAATATGTTCAGAGACAAAGCAAGCATCCTCATGGAAGCGCGCTCCAAGCGCAAGCCCAGCCTCGCAACGAAAGTTGTCGGGTTTGGGCTTGTTACGGTTGACCAGAAAGCCATGAAAAGGATGCTGGCGATTCCCGCCTAGTCTTTGGGCTTTTCGTTTACCGCATCGACGCTCCCCGGCAACGGGGAGCGTTTTTTTATTTCACTGGAGTCCAACGACTCCCGTCGTTGGAAATCGAAAGTCGGGAGACTTTCGACTCCTAAAGGAGAAATCATGGTTCAGATTTTAGATACGACATTGAGAGAAGGCGAGCAAACGCCCTACGTCAACTTTACAGTGGATGAAAAAGTCCACATCGCGCAGATGCTCGACCGCATCGGCGTGGACATGATCGAAGCGGGCGACCCGTCTGTCTCGAACAACGTGGCGGCCGCGATCAAACGCATTTCCTCCCTCGGACTTCGGGCTGAGATTGTCGCCCATAGCATCGCCTCCCGTTCGGGCATCGATAAAGCCAAAGCCTGCGGCGCAAAGCGCGTGGCGATCTTCTACGCCACCTCGCAGATTCACCTCGACGCGAAACTGCACAAGACCCACGACGAGGCAATCCGCATCATCACCGAACACATCGCCTACGCCCGCAGTCTGGGACTCAACGTCCGCTACACGCCTGAGGACGCCACCCGCACAGACTTCGAGTTCCTGGTTCGGGTCTGCAACGCCGCCATCGAAGCGGGCGCGGACAGAATCAGCTTTGCCGATACCTTGGGCATCATGCAGCCGCATCTCTTTTACGAGCGTGTAAAGGCGTTGCGCGAACGTCTGCTTCCCTGCAAGATCGACCTGCATTGCCATGACGATTACGGCTTGGCGCTGGCGAACGCGATGGCGGGCATTCGCGCAGGCGCGGACTGCATCCACACCACAGTCAACGGGATGGGCGAGCGCACGGGCATCCCCGACCTTGCTGAGACGGTGGTCGCCTTCCACAACCTCGAAGGCGAGACGAAGTACAACCTCGAACCGCTGGTCAATCTCTCCGCGTATCTCGAAAAGTCCACTGGATTTTTTCTGGCGGCGAACAAACCCATCACGGGGCAGAACGCCTTCAGCCACAAGAGCGGAGTCCACACCAACGGCGTGCTGAAAGACCCGCGCACCTACGAACCGTTCGATCCTGCTGTGATTGGACGCGAGCGCAAGATCGTCATCGACAAGTACACGGGCAAGACGGCGGTCGCGGCGCGGCTGGACGAATACGGCATCGAGGTCAGCCCTGCGGAGTTGGAGGTCATCGTCACCCGCATCAAGAACGTCGGCGACCACCGCAAGCAGTTATTCGACGCGGACATCCTCGAAATCGCCGAACAGGTGACGGGGCGTGAGATCGACGTCATCCCGCATGACATCAACGCCATCATCATGCTGGAAGTCGAGTCGCACGTGTACACCACGTCGGTGGTGCGCCGCCTGCGGAGTTTTGAAAACGTCACCAGCGTGTACGAGGTCACGGGCGACTATGACATCAGCGCCTTTGCCAACGCCGAAAACATGGCGGCGCTCAACAACCTCATCGAAGAGATCCGCACGGTGCAAGGCGTGAAACGGACTGAAACCAGAATGGTGTTGAAAAAGTATACAGGTATGCAAGTAGACAAGTAGACAGGTACACAAGTAAACAAGTAAACAGGTAAACAGGCAAACAAGTAACATGCCTTACCAGTGTACGTGTTTACCTGACTACCTGTGTACCTTTGCACCTCTCCCCCTAACCAAAGGACAAAACTATGGGCACACTTATCGAAGAAATCTTTTCCCGCAAAGCGGGACGTCCCGTTCAGGCAGGCGAAATCCTGCTTTTGGATGTGGACTACATCATGAGTCACGACAACACCACGCCGCTGGCGATCAAAGCCTTCCGCGACATCGGCAAGCCGATTCACGACAAGAACCGCATCGTGCTGCACCTCGACCATGCCTATCCCGCGCCGAACGTTCTGGCGGCGGAGAACCACAAGAAGATCATCGAGTTCGTTCGCGAGCAGGAACTTCCGCATTTTCATCATCAGGGCGTTTGCCATCAGGTGATGATCGAGGAAGGCTACATCACGCCAGGCGCAATCGTCATCGGCGCGGACTCGCATTCCAACACCTACGGCGCGATGGGCGCATTCGGCGCGGGACTTGGCTCCACCGAAATCGCCGTGGCATGGGTGACTGGCAAATGCTGGTTCAAAGTCCCTGAGACCATCCGCATCGAGTTGACGGGCAAAGCCCAAAGCGGAGTCTACGCCAAAGACGTGATGATCTATATCGCGGGCATGATGGGCATGGACGGCGGCACGTATCGCTCCGTCGAGTTCGGCGGCGACTACATCGAAAGCCTGCCGATGAATGAACGCATCGTCTTCCCGAACATGTCCACCGAGATCGGCGCGAAGTGCGGCTTGATTGCGGCGGACGAAGTGACGCTGGACTACTTGCGGACTCAAACGCCCGCGCAGGGGACTTACGAAATGATTCGCCCCGTGAATCCACGCTACGAGCGGGTGATTCAAATCGACGTGTCGAATCTCGCCCCGCAGGTTTCGTGTCACCCCGACGTGGACCATGTCAAACCGCTGGAGGAGGTCGTCGGGTTGGAAGTCCACGAGGTCTACATCGGCACCTGCACCAACGCCCGCTACGAAGACCTTGAAATCGTCGCGAACATGCTCAAGGGGAAGAAGGTCAACTCGTTTACGCGGGTGATTGTCACGCCTGCCAGCGAGCGGATTTACAAGAAGGCGATGAAGAACGGCTTGATTGAAATTTTGCTCGAAGCGGGCTGCACGGTGACGGGAACGGGCTGCGGCGCGTGTATTGGTCGTCACGGCGGGATCCTCGCGGCGGGCGAACGCGCCCTGACCACCATGAACCGCAACTTCATCGGACGCATGGGCAGTCCGCTGGCAGAGATTTATCTGGCAAGTCCCGCAACTGCGGCAGCAACGGCGCTGACGGGGAAGATCGCCGATCCGCGTGGGCTTTTGGCGGAATAATTTTTGAACCGCTAAGAACGCGAAGTACGCAAAGAAAAAAGAAAGAATCTTTGCGCTCTTAGCGAGCTTCGCGGTAAATAGAGAAGGAGATAACCATGAGCAAAGCATGGACATTTGAAGACAACCTGAACACCGACGAAATCATCCCTGGGCGGTTCAACATCACAATTGACCCGCTTGAACTGGCGAAGAACGTTTTTTGTGAGATCAAGCCCGACTATGCCAAGAACGTCAAACCTGGCGACGTGATTGTCGGCGGGCAAAACTTCGGTTGCGGCTCGTCCCGCGAACATGCGCCGATTGCCATCAAAGGCTCACAGGCGAAGTGCGTCATCGCCGCATCCTACGCGCGGATTTTCTTCCGCAACGCCGTAAACATCGGGCTGCCGATTCTGGAATGTCCCGAAGCCGCCGCGGACATCACCGAAGGCGACGACGTGGACGTGAACCTCGCCACGGGCGAAATCTTCAACCGCAGCAACGGACACCAGTATCAGGCGCGTCCGCTCCCGCAGTTTGTGTTGAAAATCGCCGAGGCGGGCGGCATTGTGAACTTCCTCAAAGAACATGATATTCAAGAGCTAATGAGTTAACGTCATTGCGAGGAGCCCTCTTGTTCTTCGCGACGAAGCAATCTCCTCGTTATCGGGGATTGCTTCGGACTGGGTCTCGATACGCCCCGACGAACACGGGGCTACTCGACCCGCAGCCCTCGCAATGACATGGAGATACGATGTATAAAATCACCCTTCTCCCTGGCGATGGAATCGGCCCCGAAGTCATCGCCGCCGCCCGCGAAGTGCTGACCGCGCTTCCGCTCGAATGGGACTTCACCGAATGCGGAATCGGCTACGGCGAATATCAACGCTCTGGCTCGCCCCTGCCTGATTCCACGCTTCAAGCCATTCGCCAAGCGGACGCCGCTCTTTTCGGGGCAGTCACCACGCCGCCCAACATTCCCAATTATTTTTCGCCCGTCGTGCGAATGCGTCAGTCGCTCGACCTGTACGCCAACCTGCGACCCAACCGTTCGATTCAACATCCATCCTCCCGCGCTGGCATTGACCTGCTCATCGTCCGCGAGAACACCGAAGGCTTGTACTCAGGCATCGAGCGGACGGAAGATGACGGCAACCGCGCCATCACCGAGCGGGTCATCACCCGCAAAGGCTCGGAGCGCATACTCCGCAAAGCGTTTGACATGGCGCGACAGTTGGGACGCAAGACCGTTCACGTTGTCCACAAGGCGAACGTGCTGCGCCAGACCTGCGGATTGTTCCGCGCCACCGCGCTGGAAGTTGCCAAAGACTATCCCGACCTGACCATGCAGGAAATGTTGGTGGACACCTGCGCGATGGAACTTGTCCGCGCGCCTGAGCAATTCGAGGTCATCGTCACCACCAATTTGTTTGGCGACATCCTCAGCGACGAAGCCTGCATGTTCGTCGGCGGACTTGGGGTGGCGGCTTCGGGCAACATTGGCGCGGACGCGGCAGTCTTCGAGCCAGTCCACGGCAGCGCCCCGACTTTGGCCGGCACGGGCAAGGCGAATCCAACCGCCACGTTTTTTGCCGCCGCCATGATGTTGGATTATCTCGGCGAAAAAGAACAAGCCGCCAAACTGCGAACCGCCGTTGAAGCCTGCATTGCCGAAGGACAAGTCACACCTGACTTGGGCGGAACGTTGACCACAAATGAAATGACAAAAGTGGTTATTTCAAGGATTTGAACGAATAGGCTAACCACTGAGGCACGGAGACACTGAGAGAAAAAACTCCGTGACTCAGTGTCTCCGTGGTTAGAGATTGCGAAAGGAACATATATGAAAAAAATCGGTTTTCTCTACACCCGCCTGCGCGCGGAAGAAAAATATCTTCTCGAAGAACTCGAAAAACGCCCGAACGTGGAACTTGTCCGCGTGAAGGATGACGGGCAGTTCTTCGACATCTCCCGCATCCCCGAACCCGTGGACGTGCTCTTCGAGCGTTCGGTCTCCTACTCGCGTGGATTGTACATCTCGAAGATTTACGAAGCCAACGGCGTGAAGGTGGTCAACTCGACGCAGGTGGCGGAACGCTGCGGCGACAAATACGTCACCAGCCAGATTCTCGTCCAAAACGGAATCCCAACCCCGAAGGTGCTGATGGCTTTCGACGAAGAATCCGCTCTGGCGGCAGTGGACGCGATGGGCTATCCCTGCGTGTTGAAGCCAGTCGTCGGGTCGTGGGGACGTCTGCTTGCCAAGGTCGAGAATCGGTATGATGCCGAATCCTTCATCGAGCACAAAGCCGCGCTGGGAGTTAATCATCAGGTTTTCTACATTCAGGAATATGTGGACAAGCCTGGCCGTGACATCCGCGCCTTTGTCGTCGGCGAGGAGCCGATTGCTGCAATCTATCGCTCCTCCGAAAATTGGATCACCAACACCGCTCGCGGCGGGGTGGCAACCAACTGTCCGCTTACGCCAGAGTTGAGCGACATCTGCCGCCGCACCGCGCAAGCCATTGGCGGCGGACTTCTCGCTATCGATGTCTTCGAAACCGAGAGCGGTTTAAGCGTCAACGAAGTCAATCACACGATGGAGTTCCGCAACAGCATCACCACCACGGGAGTCAATATCCCCGCGCTGATGGTGGATTATGTGATTGCGAGCGCAAAAGATGAAGGATAAAGGATGAAAATAACCTAAAATTAGTTTGGGAAGACGGACGAGAAATTTGCCAGTTCAAATTCATTGACTCATTTCGTTTTTCGGGTAGAATACCGCCCAATATGTTTACGCTCTTTGCGCTTCCTCGTACCCGTCGTCCCAAGCCCACTTCCCAGAGAAGGTTGGGATCTTTTTGATTGGATGACGCAACTGCGGGCGCGAAAAGCACACGCACAAGTTGACCCAAACAGCCCTTCCTTCTCGGAGGGCTGTTTTTATTTTCACGAAACCTGACAGGTTTCCACGCAACGGTAGTTGATCGAATAACCTCTCGATAAAACCTGTCAGGTTTTGAACCCAAACCCAAGGAGTAAAAAATGAACCCTAAACCAAAACCTCAAATCAAGAAAGTTGTCCTTGCCTATTCGGGCGGATTGGACACCTCGGTCATTGTGCCGTGGCTCAAGGAAAATTACGGCTGTGAAGTCGTCTGCTTTTGCGCCGACGTTGGACAAGGCGATGAAGACCTGGCGAAACTGGAAGATAAAGCCATCAAGAGCGGCGCCAGCCAGTTTGTACTGCACGACATGAAGGAAGAATTTGCCGAGCACTATCTCTTTCCTTTGCTCAAAGCGGGGGCGGTTTATGAACACAAGTATTTATTGGGCACATCGGTTGCCCGTCCTTTGATTGCGAAACATCTCGTGGAAGTTGCCCACGAAACTGGCGCGGATGCGATTGCGCACGGCGCGACAGGCAAGGGCAACGATCAGGTCCGTTTTGAGTTGACCGTCATGGCGCTTGACCCACGCCTCAAGATCATCGCCCCCTGGCGCGAGTGGGACATCCGCTCCCGCGAAGACGCGATTGCCTACGCCGAAAAACACAACGTCCCCGTCACCGCCACCATCAAATCCATCTACTCCCGCGACTCAAACATCTGGCATCTTTCGCACGAAGGCGGCTTGCTCGAAGACCCGTGGAACGAACCCGAAGAAGCCATGTTCCAAATGTCCACCTCGCCCGAAAACGCGCCCGAACAAGCCGAGTATGTGGAGATCGAGTTCGAGACTGGCAACCCGATTGCGGTCAACGGCGAAAAACTTTCGCCCGCGAAGATTGTTGAAACCCTCAACGCCATTGGCGGCGCGCACGGCATTGGTCGCGTTGACCTCGTGGAGAATCGCCTCGTTGGTATGAAGTCGCATGGCGTGTACGAAACCCCAGGCGGCACAATCCTGCTCTACGCCCACCGCGAACTTGAGTCCCTCGTCCTCGACCGCCAGACCATTGGCTTCAAGCAGGTCGCCGCCGTCAAATATGCCGAACTCACCTACGACGGTCTGTGGTTCACCCCATTGCGCGAAGCCCTCGACGCCTTCGTCAACTCGACACAGGGACCCGTCACGGGCGTTGTCCGCCTCAAACTGTACAAGGGCAACATCATCACCGCTGGAAAGAAATCGCCGTTCAGCATGTACCGCGAAGACTTCGCCACCTTCGGTCAGGAAGATGTTTATGACCAGAGTCATGCCGAAGGCTTTATCCGCCTCTTCGGTCTCAGCCTCAAAGTCCGCGCCATGAACGGGCTGCCCGTTTCAGGTCTCGACATGCCCAAGCCTGATTATTCGAAATTCAAACGCGATTAACAATTCTGCGTGGAGATATGCAGAATCAAAGAAGAGAGAAGTATATGGAATTTCAGGGAACATTCAGGTTTGTAGATAACAAATTGATCATCCTCCTGCGTGACAGGGTGTGTGAAACGTCGGAGGAATTGCTGGCAAGCGAATTGTTTTCGGAGGTTGTCACGCGATTTATGAACAAGCTGAAACGCAGGCAATCGCCGCTCCTTCGGATATTTGGCAAGCCGACCTCCGAAATCGATCACACGGATGCGCAGGGACTTGTCCGGATGTTCCATGTCCTGGACAAAATGCCGCTGGATGCGGTGCCCAAGCTGGTGGAGACAGGCGAAAGGTTTATTGCGAATCCTTCCCTGTTGCAAGCCTTTGTAGAGGAACTCTATAATTATTGGCGGCAGTTCGAAAGGTTCATTATCTGTGACTCGACAGGCGACCACCTCGATAAACGCCCGTATCGCACTTTCAACTCGACGATTGAATCCTTGACTCACCTCGTGCGGCAAACCTATCGGGATATATCTGAAAATATTACTGGTCAGCATCCCAACATATATCGGCAGGTGCGCGCCGGCGCAGAGATGGCGGCGATTGCCCTTCCGAAAGACCTTGCCCTGCCGGGCGGGTGCTATGACCAGCTTCGGAGC
>CAILWD010000544.1 GCA_903837815.1 uncultured Chloroflexota bacterium
ACATGGGCGTGACCATCGAAGCGCTCAAAGCCGCCGGGCTGCGCGACAAGGTCAAGGTGATGATTGGTGGCGCGCCCGTCACCCAGGACTTTGCCACCCAGATCGGCGCGGACGGCTTCGCGCCGGATGCCTCCAGCGCCACCCGCGTTGCCCGCGAATTGCTCGGATAACACCGGGTTTTGAAAATGTCCCCCGCAAGCCAGTCCCCAGACGCTTTTTAGTCAGGGCGCTGGCTTGTATTATTTGTTGTACCGAATGTGGCTGCGCTTCGACTTCGCTCAGCGCGAAGTCCGTCCTGAGCGAAGTCGAAGGACGGATTTCATGGTTTCACACACTTGAACAAGGAGACTCAAATGACCGACCGCAAGAAAATCGCCCTGCCTTATCTTTTCCAGAAAGTGCAGGACAAGGAACCCATCAGTTGGCTGACCTGCTACGACTATCCCACCGCCTATTTGCAGGACCAGGCTGGCGTGGAAATGATCCTCGTCGGCGACAGCCTCGGCATGACCATGCTCGGCTACGATTCGACCCTGCCCGTGACGATGGACGACATGATCCGCCACGCCTCCGCTGTGCGGCGCGGCGCGCCCACTGCCTTCGTAGTGGGTGACATGCCTTACATGTCCTACCAGCCCGGTAACGAGATCGCCGTCAAAAACGCGGGACGTTTCATGGCGGAAGCCGGTTGTGACGCCATCAAACTCGAAGGCGGCGCGGCAATGGCTCCCCGCATTCAAGCGATTGTCGAAGCGGGTATCCCCGCCATCGGTCACCTCGGTCTGACCCCGCAATCCGTCGCGGCGTTGGGCGGCTTCCGCTTGCAGGGCAAATCGGCTGAAATGGCGAAGAAGATCGCCGACGACGCCAAGGCGTTGGAAAAGGCTGGGGCATTCGCCATCCTGCTCGAACTGGTCCCCGACCGCCTGTGCAAGATGATTACCGAACGCGCCGAAAACTGCATCATCATGAGCCTCGGTTCCGGTCCTGATGCGCACGGTCAACTGCTGATCTATCACGACATGTTTGGGCTGTATCCCAAGTTCAAGCCGAAGATGGCAAAGGTCTTTGGCAACGCGGGCGAGGTCATCTTGAACGGGTTGAAGCAATACGTCAGCGAAGTCAAAAGCGTGACCTTCCCCGCGCCTGAAAACTGGTTCGGCATGCCCGACGAAGAGTTCAATGAGTTGAAGAAAATCGTGAAATAAAAACCAGACTTCGGAAGTTTCCTAAATTTCCGAAGTCTTACTCTTAATGGAGACCCTATGACCTTTGCAACTCGCACAGCGCACCTCAAGCCCGAAGGGGCGTACCAGGTTTTGGCGCGCGCCAACCAACTCGAAGCGGAGGGGCGTTCCATCGTCCACCTTGAAATCGGCCAGCCAGACTATCCCACCTTTGAAAATGTCAGTTGGGCGGGCGTCGAAGCCATCCGCACCGGCAAGACGCGTTACACCCCTCCCGCTGGGATGCCATCCCTGCGCGAAGCCATCGCCGAAGACAGCGGCAAACGGCGCGGGATTCAATTTACGGCGGAGGAAGTGGTGGTCAGCCCCGGCGGAAAGCCCAATCTGTTTTTTCCGACCCTTGCGCTGATCGAACACGGCGACGAAGTCATCTACCCGAATCCGGGCTTCCCGACCTACGAGGCAATGATCAAGGTGGCGGGCGGAATCCCGGTGGCGGTTCCGCTGTTGGAGGAGAACCAGTTTTCCTTCGACCTTGCCGCCTTCGACAAACTCATCAACGAGAAGACCAAACTCATCATCATCAACTCGCCGAGCAACCCCACCGGCGGAGTCATCCCGCTGGACGATTTGAAGCATATCGCGGCGCAGGCGCAGAAATATGACTGCTGGGTGATGTCGGATGAAATCTATGCCCGCATCATCTACGACGGCTTGACCGCGCCTTCGATTGCAACCCTGCCCGGCATGAAGGAACGCACCATCATCGTGGACGGGTTTTCCAAGACCTACTCGATGACCGGCTGGCGGCTGGGCTACGGCATCATGCCGCGCGACCTTGCCGCCCGTGTGGACCTGCTCTTGACCCACTCAATCGGTTCGACAGCGCACTTCACCCAGTTTGCCGGGCTGGAGGCGGTGACCGGTCCGCAGGAGATGGTGGATGTGATGGTCGCCGAATACCAGCGCCGCCGTAATGTCATCGTCGACGGGCTGAATGCCATCCCCGGCTTTTCATGTCAGAAACCGCAGGGTGCGTTTTATGCCTTCCCCAACATCAAAGGCACAGGGATGGGGTCGAACGACCTCGCCAATTTGATTCTCGAAAAGGCTGGCGTGGCGCTGCTGCCGGGGTCGTCCTTCGGCGCATATGGCGATGGCTACTTGAGATTGTCCTACGCCAATTCGATTGACAACATTCAACTGGGGCTGGAGAAAATCCGCAAGGCGGTGAAGGAAATATAACGAAGCAG
>CAILWD010000545.1 GCA_903837815.1 uncultured Chloroflexota bacterium
CATGGACATGGAAACCGCCGCCTACAGCGTGACCAAGGTCAAGCGCGGAGAACGCCGCCGCAAACCGTCGGGACCGTTCACCACATCCACGCTTCAGCAGGAAGCCTCGCGCAAACTTGGTTTCACCGCCAAGCGGACGATGGCATTGGCACAGGGCTTGTACGAAGGTCAGGATGTGGGCGAAGGCGGCACGACCGGCTTAATCACCTACATGCGTACCGACTCGATGAATGTCTCGGCGATTGCCCAAGGCGAAGCCCGCGAATATGTGATGGGCAAATACGGCGCGGATTTTCTTCCCGCTGAATCGCCCGTTTACAAGACCAAATCTGCCGGGGCGCAGGAGGCGCATGAAGCCGTCCGCCCGACCTCGGTCATGCGTGACCCCGAAAAGGTGAAGGAATATCTCGACCCCGCCATGTTCAAACTCTATCGTTTGATCTGGCAGCGTTTTGTCGCCTCGCAAATGGAATCCGCTGTCTTCGACACCCTGCAAGTGGAAGTGACCGGCAAGACCGCCGCCCACGAATATCTTTTGCGCGCCTCTGGCTCGGCGGTGAAATTCCCCGGCTTTTTGGTGGTGTACGAAGAAGCCAAAAACGAGGATGTCAAAACCGAGGAGGACGAAGAGAATGTCAAAATCCCTGCGGGCATTGCCGAGGGACAAAATCAGGAACTGGTGCGGCTCATCCCAGAACAGCATTTCACCCAGCCGCCGCCGCGCTTCTCCGAAGCCTCGCTGGTGCAGTCTTTGGAAGAGAACGGCATTGGTCGCCCTTCCACCTACGCCCCGACCATCTCCACCATCCAACAACGCGGTTACGTGGAGCGCGTGGACAAGCGCCTTGTCCCGACCGAAACGGGAGCACAGGTCAACGACCTGATGATTCAATACTTCCCCGAAGTGGTGGACTACAGCTTCACCGCCCACATGGAAGAAGACCTCGACAAAATCGCTGACGGTCAAATGCCTTGGACGGAAGCCATCCGTGAGTTTTACACGCCCTTCGCCGAGGATGTAAAAAAGGCACAGGCAGAAATGCCCGTCACCAAAAGCGGACCCGAACCCATCGGGCGCGATTGCCCCACCTGCGGCAAGGAACTGGTCATCCGCTACGGGCGCTTCGGCAAATTCATTTCCTGCAGCGGATTCCCCGAATGCCGCTACACCGAACCCTGGCTAGAAAAAATCGGCGTCCACTGCCCGCAAGATGGCGGTGAACTTGTTGAACGGCGTACCCGCAAGGGACGCACTTTCTATGGCTGTGTGAATTATCCCAACTGCGATTTCACCTCGTGGAAGAAACCGCTTCCCGTGCCATGCCCCAAATGCGGCGGCATGTTGGTCATCGCCAACAAGCGCGAGGCGCAATGTATCAAATGCCAGGAATCCTTCCTGCTGGAAGAGATTGTCCCTGAGACTGTGGAGTAGAAAAAATGCACTTTACCCCCCAACCCTACCTCGACCCCGGCTCCGGGAGTTTCATCATCCAGATTGCAATTGCCGCCCTCTTGGGGCTGGGTGTTGCCATCCGCGTCTCGTGGAGCAAAATCAAAAAATTCTTTGGGATGAAGTCCAAGCCTGTGGATGAGGATGTCGATTCGGATGACGCCCAGTCCTAGCCGTCTCCCCGCCTCTTTTCGCGACCCAAGCGGATTCCTGTTTACTCGAAACGGGATTCTCCACCGACAAATCAACCGCGCGTATTCGAAAGATTACGCGCGGTTCATCGACTCAGGACTGTGCGAGAAACTGGTCAAGGCTGGGTTGTTGATTCCGCATGTAGAGGTGGATCAGCCTCCAGCGGAGTCTGCTCTTGCTTTCAAGATCATCCAGCCTGAGCGCGCGCCGTTCATCTCCTATCCGTACGAATGGTCGTTTAGCCAGTTGAAGGATGCCGCACTTGTCACCCTGTCTATCCAAAAACGCGCCCTGAAACTGGACATGTCGCTCAAAGACGCCAGCGCCTACAACATCCAGTTTTTGCGCGGCAAGCCGACTTTGATTGACACGCTCTCCTTCGAGATTTACAAGGAAGGCGAACCCTGGGTGGCCTACAAACAATTCTGCCAGCACTTCCTTGCCCCGCTGGCGTTGATGGCTTACCGCGATGTGCGGCTGAGCCAACTCCTGCGGATTTACATCGACGGAGTCCCGCTCGACCTTGCCAGCGAGTTACTGCCCGCAAAGACCAAACTCAACTTCGGCTTGCTGACTCACATCCACGTCCATGCCGGGGCGCAGAAAAGATATTCCGATAAAGCAGTTGCGCCGCGCAGGGGGGCGATGTCAAAGCAGGCATTGACCGGCTTGATTGAAAGCCTCGAAGCAACGGTCAGAAAGTTGACGTGGAAACCTGCCGGTACGGAGTGGGGCGATTACTACGACAACACCAATTACACCGACTCCGCTTTCGAACATAAACGGCAACTGGTGAAGGAATGGTCAGCCGAAAAGAACCCCGCTCTGGTCTGGGATTTGGGCGGCAACACCGGCGTGTTCAGCCGCGAAGCTGCTTCCTCTGGCGCGTTCACCGTTTCCTTCGACATCGACCCCGCCGCTGTGGAGCAAAACTACCGCACGGTCAAAACCCAAAAGGAACAGAACATCCTTCCGCTGGTTTTGGATTTGACCAACCCCAGTCCCGCCCTCGGTTGGGACAACGCCGAGCGAGATTCGTTTGGGGCGCGCGGTCCTGCGGATATGATTCTCGCGCTGGCGGTCATCCATCACCTGGCGATTTCCAACAACGTGCCCCTGCCGCACCTGGCGGATTTTTTTGCCGTACATTGCAAGTGGCTGGTGATCGAATTCGTGCCGAAGTCTGATTCCCAGGTTCAAAAACTGCTTGCCTCCCGCGAGGATATTTTCCCGAACTACACCCGCGAAGGATTCGAGGCGGCGTTTTCTGAACGGTTCGAAATTCAAAAGCGCGAGGCGGTGCGAGATTCGGAACGCGTGCTGTACCTGATGAAAACCAAATGACCGATGGACAAGTCTGTTTTGTAAAAGTAACCTGAAATTGAGACCAAGTTACCATCTCGCTCCATGCGGGTTGGGGTTATAATCAGCCTTAACAACTGTCTAATTCAAGGAGCGCGGTATGCAACAAGTCATTGCCCTTATTCTAAAAAAAATACCCTGGGTTAGCGTCGTGCTGTTCGTCGCCGGCTTGGCATTGGGTTTGGTCTGGGGTTACTGGATCGACCCTGTTGACTTTGTCGACGCGACCCCTTCGCACCTGCGGCCCGACTTGCAGGAAGATTACTTGCGGATGACAATCGATTCATACAGCCTCCATCCCGAAGACCTCAACCTGGCGGTTGACCGTTGGAAAGGATTGGGGGTGGGAGCGCAGGAGGCGTTTGATAAAGTCCAAGCCAATCCCGGAAGCATCGACCCTGCCATCATCCGAAACTATGGCGAATACATCACCAATATACTTTCGAATGAGCCTCAGCCCACTACAGAAGTTTCGGAATCTGGGAACGGTATGCTATGGTTGGGGGTGGGCCTGGTGGTGCTTGCAGTGCTTGGCGCGGCAGGATTCCTCTACTACCGCCGTTTGTTTAGCAATCGTGGCAGCGGCGAAGTCACTCCTACCATGCAGGCGGTGGAACTGAGCCGCAAGGCTGAGAAGACCAACTTCGAGCAGATGGGCCTTGCCACTCCCATTACCCAGACCATGACCACCTACGTCCTCGGCGATGACCTGTACGACGAATCCTTCAGCATCGATACGCAGGCGGGCGAATTTTTGGGCGAGTATGGCGTGGGCGTTTCAGAATCCATTGGAATTGGCGAACCCAAGAAGGTAACTGCGCTGGAAGTCTGGTTGTTCGACAAAAACGATATCAAGACCGCTACAAAGGTTTTGATGTCACGACACGCCTTCCAGGATTCTTCGATCCGCGCCCGACTGGAACCAAAGGGCGAACTGGTGGTAGTCGAATCGCAGGCTCAGGTTTTGCTCGAAACCGCCACCCTGCAATTACTCGTCACAGTTGTGGATTTGGAATATGGCGCCAGCGCCCTGCCGACGGATAGTTACTTCGACCGCATTACCCTTGAACTGGCAATCTGGCCCCGCCAGGGATAGACAAAACGGACGAAAAGAAAAAGCCCCTAAAGGTTTGAAAACCTTTAGGGGCTTCTGTTTTACTCGATTTTCAAAACCTTGAATTTGAGTTTTCCGCCCGGAGTCTCGGCTTCGGCGAAGTCGCCGACTCTCTTATCCAGCAGCGCCTTTCCAATTGGGGATTCGTGAGAAATCTTCCCCTTGCGCGGGTCTGCTTCGGTCGGTCCGACCAGGTGATAGGTCTCAGGCTCTTCGTTGCCTTCCTGGATGGTGACGCGCGCGCCGATGAAAACATAGTCCTGTCCTGTGGCTTTTTCGATGATGACCGTGTTGCGTAGGATATTTTCGAGTTCCTGAATGCGTCCTTCGAGAAAGCCCTGGTCTTCCTTGGCTTTGTGATAATCCGCATTCTCCGACAGGTCTCCCATTTGAATGGCGGAACGCAGGCGTTGTGAAAGTTCCTCGCGGCGTGGTCCCTTCAACTCCTCCAGTTCGGTTTTGAGTTTTTCCTCGCCTTCGGGGGTCAGATAATTGGGTTGGGTCATATTAGTCGCTCCTCTCTTGATGTTGAATAAAGGGGAGGGATTTTCACTCCCCCTTGACCGAAAAACCAATTATGGCTTTTCGAAGGGATTAAATAACTTTTGATGTTCCTCGATGGCATAACGGTCGGTCATGCCTGCAATGTGGTCGCAGATCGTGCGTTCGAGTCCGCGCTTGTCGATGAGGGACTGAACATGGTCGGGCAGGATGGCTGGCTCGGTGCGATAGGCATTGAACAAATCCGAGATGACGCGCTCCGCCTTGACCTGCATCCGCACCACGCGGAAGTGACGGTAAAGCTTTCGGTAAAGCAGGTCTTTTATTTCCCGGTTGCGGCGTTGCATTTCTTCGCTGTAGCCGATGATGTTGTACTTGAGTTTTTGAATGTCCAGCGCTGATTTGACCTTGCTCTCTTTGATTCTGGTCTCGGTGGCTTGCAGCATGTCGGTCACCATCAAGCCAACCAATTGACGGATCATGCGATGGCGTTCGATCTCGTTTAGGATCTCGCCGTGCCACTTGTAGGTCTCGCGCAGGATTTCCCACAGGGCAACGCCATCCAACGTTTGTGGGGTAATCATGCCAGAACGCAAGCCGTCGTCCAAATCGTGAGTTGTGTAAGCGAGTTCGTCCGCCACGTTGGCGATCTGCGTTTCGAGATTGCCGCGCAGTTCGGGACTAAACTCACGCGCGTCGGAGATATCATATTCCGACTCGTGTTTGACCATGCCCTCGCGTACTTCCCAGGTCAGGTTCAAGCCGGGGAATTCAGGGTAGCGTTGTTCGAGTTCGCTCA
>CAILWD010000546.1 GCA_903837815.1 uncultured Chloroflexota bacterium
GGCAGCCGCTCGCTGGTGGCGCACAACAACATGGTGACGAAAATCTACTTCCCGCGCCTCATTTTGCCGATGTCTTCGGTCTTTGCGGGGCTGGTGGATTTCGCCATCGCCTTCGTTATCCTCGTAGGGTTGATGTTCTACTATCAGGTTACGCCTGCCTGGAATTTGGTCTGGACACTTCCGCTTTTCCTCCTGCTGGCAATCGTGACCGCGCTTGGCGTGGCGCTCTGGCTCTCGGCAATTAACGTCCAGTATCGGGACGTGAATCAAGCCCTGCCGTTTTTGACTCAGTTTTGGCTGTTCGCCACACCCGTCGCCTATTCCGCCTCGGTCATCTCTGAGAAATGGCAGGTGGTGTATTCACTTAATCCGATGGCGGGCGTCGTAAACGGCTTCCGCTGGGCGCTGCTTGGCACGGGCTCAGGTCCCGACACCGCGCTTTGGGTTTCCGTCGGCATATCCATTTTGATTTTCGTCTCAGGGCTTTTCTATTTTAGAAGCATGGAAAAGACCTTTGCAGACACAATATAGTGATTGCAGATTGGTAATTAGTAATTGCCAATCTCCAGTTACCAGTCACCAATTACTAATCACCTTATGACAACAGCAATCAGCGTAAAAAACATCGGCAAGCAATACAAGATCGGCGCAGCGGAGACGAAGTTCCGTTATAACATGCTGCGCGACGTGATCGTGGATACGGTCTCCGCACCCATCCGTTTGGCAAAAGCCGCCATCGGCAGGTCAGACCGCCGCATGAACCAGAATTATGTCTGGGCGTTGAAGGATGTTTCCTTCGATTTGGAAGAGGGCAAAGTCCTCGGAATTGTCGGGCGGAACGGCGCGGGAAAATCCACGCTGTTGAAGATTCTCTCCCGCGTAACCGAACCGACGACGGGGACCGTCACCGTGCGCGGGCGGGTTGGCTCCCTGCTCGAGGTTGGGACTGGTTTCCACCCCGAGTTGACAGGACGCGAGAACATTTACATGAACGGCGCAATTCTCGGAATGCGCCGCGCTGAGATTGATTCCAAATTCGATGAGATTGTGGATTTCTCCGAAGTGACGCAATACATCGATACCCCCGTCAAGCGTTATTCGTCGGGGATGTATTTGCGGCTTGCTTTTGCCGTCGCTGCGCACCTCGAACCCGAAATTTTGGTGGTGGACGAAGTGTTGGCGGTGGGCGACGCGGAGTTCCAAAAGAAGTGCCTCGGTAAGATGGGCGACGTGGCGCAGCAGGGGCGCACGGTGTTATTTGTCAGCCATAACATGTCCGCTATTTTGCGTTTGACTCAGGAAGCGATTGTCCTGAACAAAGGTCAGATGATTATGCGCGCGCCCTCGCAACAGGCGGTTGACTTTTACCTTTCGTCGGGACAGTCTCAGGCGGGCGAAAAAATTTGGGACGCGGAAGATGTCCCTGCGTCAAGCGCCCCGTTCACGCCGATCAGCTTGAAGGTCAAGGAAAAAGGCGGCAAGGTCGTGGACACTGTCCGCTCCACCGAACCCGTGACCGTTGAATTTGAATACAAGCTTTCTTCACCCGTGACGGGTTTGCGCGTGGGATTGTACGTCAGCACCATGCGCGGAGAATACGTCTTCACTTCGTTCGATACCGACGACCCCGCGCTCTACGAAAATTTCGACTCGCGCAA
>CAILWD010000547.1 GCA_903837815.1 uncultured Chloroflexota bacterium
ATCGCCGCTTCGAGCAGTTCGCGCAGGTGGTCGTATGCTTCCTTGATTTCAGGCTTTTCCGCCACAAACGATTCAAGTTTCACCCCCGCGCGATCCGCCAGCTTTTGCAGCGCCTCCTTGAACGGAATCCCCTCGCGCTTCATCACAAACTTGAAGATGTCGCCGCCCTCGTTACATGCGCCAAAACAACGCCAAGTCCCAGACTCGGGCCAAACCACAAAAGCAGGCGTGTGCTTGTTGTCGTGGAAGGGGCAAAACCCCGTGTAATTCCTTCCAGCGTGGCGCAGTTTCACCCCCGTCTCGGACACGAGGTCAACAATATCAATTTTGGCTTTAATTTCATCAATTGTAGACATGGGATAAGTAGATTATACTTGTCTATATGAATTTATGGAAAACAAAAAACTATGCGATTTTATTTCCATTTTTAGCAATCTACCTTTTTTTGCTAATTCAAACGGCATGGGTAAGCGATGACGCATATATTACTTTCCGTACCATCGAAAACTTTCTTCATGGATATGGGATGGTCTTCAATGTAGGTGAGCGTGTGCAAACATTTACCCACCCGCTCTGGTTCTTAATTCAGGCTGTGGCAAACTTTACGTTCAACTTATGGAAAAACAATCCCTTTGGGCAGGGGCAAATGTACTTCCTAAACGCATTCCTGTCTATAGGCATATCAATCGTTACCGTATTTCTTTTCGCCTTTAAAGTCGCAAAATCCAGGCAAAGCGCAATCCTAGGGCTGTTAATTTTCTCCGCATCCAAATCGTTCCTTGACTATTCCACTTCAGGGCTGGAGAATCCGCTTACCCATCTTATTTTCGTGCTATTCGTTTTGGAATATGTCAAAAACGACAAGTCGTTTCACGCTGCCGTGATACTCTCTTTGCTTGCCTGTCTCAGCGGGCTAAATCGTCTTGACACCCTGCTTTTCTACCTGCCGCCTCTTTTTATTTTTTTTCTGCGCAGCGCCAACAAGACCAGAGCTGTATTGGCATTTACGCTTGGATTTACCGCACTTTTGATCTGGGAATTATTTTCCTTATTTTATTATGGTTTCCCCTTTCCGAATACCGCATACGCAAAATTAAACACGGGCATCTCCCGTCTTGACCTTATTGCCCAAGGCATTCGCTACGGGCTGGAGTCGATCAACCGCGATCCCTTAACCCTCCTTTGCATTTTTGCGGGTTCCGCATTCGCCCTAAAATATGATTCGAAGCGCAAATCTTCAATTGCGGGAATTTTATTGTACCTGCTATACATAATCCTAATTGGCGGCGACTTCATGAGTGGACGGTTCTTCTCCCTGCCTCTTTTAGGTTGCACAGTCTTGCTTTGCTCAACCTCCTTACCGCCAAAAATTTACACGCCATCTTTTATTCTTATCCTGATTCTTGGAGTTATGCCGGCCATAATTATCAAGGAACGAAGTCCTTTCTTTTATCAAGACAAGGAGGAAAGACAATCCCTTATCGACGAAAACGGAATCACGGATGAGAGGGCCTTTTACGTTGAGTTACGACTTATTGAATGCTTAAAAAACAACCATACTCCCGCAATGAATTTTAGCCGGGAGAGGTGGGTTTATCATAATATTACCCCTACAAAAATCAAAACAATGGGGGCATTAGGAATGAACGCCATGACAATGGGCCCCGACTTCCATGTCATCGACCATTGCTCGCTTGCAGACCCATTGATGCCGCGAATGCCCCTATATGACACAGAGAAATGGCGCATTGGGCACTTTCGTCATATTCTCCCAAAGGGATACAAAGAAACGCTAAAAACTGGCGAAAACCAAATCCAAAACGACAACGTGGCGCTGTATTATGAAAAACTTTCCTATGTCATCAAAGGCGATTTGTGGGACTGGCGTCGTTTGATGGAAATTTGGAATCTAAACAGCGGGAAATATAAAGATCTCCTCAAAGGGCTTAGCGACGAAAATTTATAAAAATCAGCGCAATCTACGTGTGTTTCAATTCGAATTAGAACCCTTCGAGTTTGCTTAGGTCGGCGAAACCTTTAGACATGCCAGCAATCCGCCCAACCAGCGCCAGGCGGTTTTGCCTGACCTTCTCATCCTCTGCCATAACCATGACCTTGTCGAAGAAAGCGGTGATGGCAGGAATCAGCCTGGCAACCGTGGTGAGAAAATCGTTTACATCGTTGAACGTTGAAGGCACAACCTTCAACGCCTGATACAAGGCTTTCTCGGCGTCTTCCACAAGCCTGTCTTCGTCCACGGTCTGCGGTCCACCGTCCACGGTCTGACTCCGCAGGATGCGCACACAGCGGGCGAATCCGTCCAGAATGGGAGTCCAATCCTCCCGCCCCCCCCACGCGGAGAGTTGATTCACAGCCCGAACCGTTCCCGCAGGGTTGTTCGATTGCGCCGCGAGGACGGCTTCGACAACATCGTGCTTGAATCCCATGTCGCCAAGGACCACCTTCAAACGCCCCGCGAGGAATTCCAAAATCTGCTTCTGCGCCTCGTCGCCGACGGGGATGGGCTGAGTCTTCGCGGAGAGTTTCACCGCCGTGGCAAGGTCAAAGTTCACGTCATGCTCAATCAACGGCTGGACGACTCCAATCGCGGCACGACGCAGACCGAAGGGGTCTTTCGCGCCTGTGGGAGCCAGTCCCGCCGCAAACATGCCGACGAGGGAATCGAGGCGGTCGGACAGGGCAAGCGTCAGCCCAATCTTCGACTTCGGGACGGCTTGATACTGCTCCGAAATTGCGCCAGCCACTTCGGGGGCTTCGCCGCTTCGGAGGGCATATTCGCCGCCGATGATTCCTTGCAGCGAAGTCATCTCCGTCACCATCTGAGTCGCAAGGTCGGCTTTGGAAAGATAAACCGTGCGCGCCAAATGCTTGATTTCCAGCAACTCTTTGAAGCCGAGCATCGCGCCCAGTTCCGCACCGAGTTTCAACATACGGTCAGACTTGTCGAGCATGGAGCCGAGTTTGGTGTGGAACATCAGCCCCGACAATTTCGGACGGAACTCTTCGAGTTTAAGTTTGAGGTCTTCGCGGACGAAGAAGTTGGCGTCCGCAAAGCGCGCGCCGAGGACGTGTTCGTTCCCTTCGCGGACGATATCAATACCGAGATCGTCACCGTTGCGGATTGCCACAAAATGCGCCAGTAAGGGCGACTCTCCCTGGGCTGACCCTGTACTCGATTGCGAAGCATCCTTGCCCGATGAGGCGACCGATCGCGATTGAAGAGTCGCCCCTACACGTTGGACAGGGAAATATCTCTGATGTTTCTTCATCACCGAGATCAGCACATCACGCGGCAGGGCAAGGAATTCTTCGTTGAAGCCGCCCATGACCGCGGTGGGCATTTCGATGAGATTCGCCACTTCGCTCAGCAGACCTTCTTCGATGATGGCTTCGCCACCAATGAGCGCCGCCGCCTGCTTGACCTGCTCCACGATGGCGGATTTGCGTTCCTCTTTTTCGAGAAGAATGCCTGCTTCGCGGATCACGTCAAAATATTTATCTGCGGAAGGAATCTTGATTTCGGGCGAGTCGTAGGGGCGGAGTCCACGCGAGATGTTTCCAGAGGTGACGCCAGCATATTCGAACGGGATGACCATGTCGCCGAGCAGGGCAACATACCAGCGGATGGGACGCGAGAACGCCACGCCAGAGTCGTTCCAGCGCATGGATTTCTCGAACTTGATGCTTTCAACCAGTTTGGGCAAAGCCTCGGCGAGGACTTCGGGAGTCGGGCGTCCCTTTTGCTTGACGGCGGCGAAGACGTATTTACCTCCGCCTTCTTCGCGGACTTCCAGCGCAGACGGGTCGATGCCGTTCTTTTTGGCAAATCCCATTGCGGCTTGAGTCGGCTTGCCGTCTTTGTCCAAAGCCTTGTCTGCGGGTGGACCTTTGACGAGGTCTTCGCGGTCTGGCTGATTCGGGGCGAGAGAGTCAACTGAAACAACGATCCGCCTCGGGGTTGTTAAAATGCGAACGTCCTCGTGGGTCAGCCGAAGTTCATCGAGCAGAGTCGGGATGCGGGTCGCCAAAAGCCCGTGAGCGACATCCACATCAGAAGCAGGGAGTTCTTCGACGCCAATTTCAAGGAGGAAAGGCAAAGGTGAATTGGGAATAGGCGATAGGGATGCCTTACCCGATGCACTATTCACTATTCCCTTCTCTTTCAACAACGGATACTCTAAAGATTTGCGCTGCTCACCATAACTTACCGCTACACCCTTCGCTAATTCGCGGATACGGCGGAAGAAGGCTTGTCGTTCGGCAACGCTGATCGCGCCGCGGGTGTCGAGGATGTTGAAGCAATGCGAGCATTTGAGAACGTAGTCGTGGGCGGGGACGATCAGCCCCTGCGCGAGACAGGCGTCGGCTTCGGCGGAGAAGAGGTCATACATCGCGCGGACCCGTTCCACGTCGGCGACTTCAAAATAATATTTCGAGTGCTCGAATTCCTCCTGATGACGAATCTCGCCGTAGCTGACACCCGCGCCCCAGTCCTCGTCCCAGATGGCTTTTGCGTTGTTAAGCGCGATGAGGATGCGTTCGAGACCGTAGGTGATTTCCACCGAGACGGGGTCGAGCGCGACGCCGCCCATCTGCTGGAAGTAGGTGAACTGCGTGATCTCCTGCCCGTCGAGCCAGACCTCCCAACCCAAACCCCACGCGGAGATGGCGGGCTGTTCCCAGTTATCCTCCACAAAACGGATGTCGTGCTGGCGCGGGTCGATGCCGAGGGCTTTGAGCGACTCGAGGTATAGTTCCTGCGGGTTGCCAGGGTCGGGCTTGAGGATGACCTGATACTGGGTGTGCAGTTGGAAGCGGTTGGGGTTCTCGCCGTAGCGCCCGTCATCGGGGCGGACAGACGGCTCGACGTACGCCACGTTCCACGGCTCGGGTCCGAGCACGCGCAGGAAGGTGGCAGGGTTCATCGTCCCTGCGCCCACCTGGGTGTAGTAGGGCTGTGTGATCAGGCATCCGTGCGATGCCCAGAAGTCTTGTAGTTTGAGGATGATTTCTTGGAAGGAGGAAGACATGGTTTTCAGTGTCCAGTAGTTAGTATTCAGATTTGAGTGCGGGGGATTATACCGTAGGAAAAAGATGGATAGCGGATTGGCGAGTCTTATCTACGGGCGAATTGATTCTGTTTTTGTGGAGATTTGTCTTGTTCTCATTTATGCACCGACAAAGAATAAAGATTAGTGATTGGCGCAGAGAACACCATAGGAAAGCACAAGGGACAACAAACTGTTAGGCGTTAATTACAGCCTAGCCCACAAAACATCAAGGCTTTTGTTGAGGCATAGTCCAGTATAGAATTTTATCATCATGAGTAAGTTCGCCAAGATATGTTCCATCTAAAGCCCAGAATACATAAGTACAATTATAGCCTTGGCTTCGATCATAGAGTGTTGTATCAACTTGACCAGTACCTGTATCCCAAACAGTGACATCACCTGTACATCCAGCAATTCTCTTGCCATCTTTCGACCAAGCCATACTTCTAACCCCATCTACAATGGTTTCATGTAAAAGATTAACCCTATTGCTGTCTGATAAATTCAGTACGCCAATATAATCTTCTGTGTTCATTGCTAAACGCGAACTATCAGGCGACCACAAAATCCTTGTCCAGTACGCCCAATCATGATTTGTATCTTGTTTTTCCATCTTCCCTGACTCTGTGCTCCAAACATATATAGTCTCATCACACCCACTTCCTGCTAAATGTTTTCCATCAAGCGACCAATCAAGATAATAAGCACACCCATTTGATTTTTGACTCGTGATTGTTCTTAATTCCTTTCCCGAAAAAGGAGACCATATACTAATATTAGAGCCATCGGTAGTTGCAATTTGTTGCCCGTCAGGGGACCAATCTAAACTTATTAAATTATCTGAATCTAGCCCTAAATCGACTTTCTGGATGACATTCCAGTTCGCAGTATCCCAAACCCACCATTTGAAGCCGACATTATATACGCTCGCCGCTAAGTATTTTCCATCAGGCGACCAAGCTATAGATGTGATGCTATTTGAATACACCTCACCCATAGGCAACAAATCTTTTTCCAGGATGTCAGTTATTAAGTTTGTGATAAGGATTGCAGAGCCATTCCCAGTCGCTAATCTTAAGTTGTCAGGAGAAATTGCTGCGGGACCATTTACTATATGCCCATTGTAATGAGGATCGGCATTATCGCCTAAACTCAAAACTTGTACACGAGGAGCATTTTCTGTAGCTATTTGAGTTGCAAGTGCTGATTGTCGTTGTTGGTCAACAGTGTAGACAACAACCAATGCACACATTCCAATTAGCACAATAACCAAGCCGCCAATTAGAGGCACTTTATAACGAGACAAACCTTCTTTTTTAGAATCTGACTTAATGCTTGGCGCATAACTAATACGTTTATTCTTTTCAGCCAAATCCCTTTGTTCTTTTTCTTTTGCTGCCTTTTCAGCAAGTCTTCGTCTCTCACTGGCTTCACGTTCTGCTTTATCACGGGCGATTTTTTCAGCAGCCTCACGGTCTGTTTTTTCTCGTGCATTTTTTTCAGTGACATCACTTGACACATCTTTTTTTGTGCCACCTTTACTTGAAAAATCAGGTGGAGTTCCTAGCGGTGGCGGAGGTTCTCTTTTTCCATAGAGAGTTTTCAATAAGTCCTGATAATTATCCTCGCTATACGGATTGCCGCTTAAATCAACATAAATCTTTCCTTGCGCCCATGAGGGAGACGCCTCTATCCATGTGTCTTTACGTAAAACGGGTATAAATTTTCGGTGATTGCTATTACTAAAAATTTCGGAGGTAATTATATGACCTTCATACCCCACGCCACCTGCACGGTCATCAGATTTTCTTTTATATTTTGGCGAACAAACCAAGATAACAAAATCACTGTTACGAACAGATTTTTCCATAAACACTGTTATCTGGTCACCAAGAGACATTTCCCATAAATCTAAAACGACATCTACTCCGTCTTTTCTTAAACGGGTAGCAAAATCAAGCACCCACGCCTTGACGTCATCTTCCCAAGCGTATGAAATAAAAACTTTAGGTAGTTTGATAAATTCAGCCATTGTGTTTCCCACTGAATGGGATTGTTGGATTATACACTTACATCACTTCGCGCACAGCCTTGCGGATTTCCAATTCCCAATCCTGCCCTGGGAGGAGCTTTTCCTTGTCGAGCCACGCGTCTACGCCGTCTTGGGTCAGGCGGGTGTAGAGTCCACGCACGGGGTCACGGTCCGCGTGGGCGTGGCAGAGAAAGACTTTGACTGGGCGTTTATCAGATATTGGCATGGTTTGTCCGCGATGAAATAATTATACGCCCGTATTATTTTGGAATAAGATTCGGGTTTTCATCATCGTCCGCCCACCGTGTTGGGTTGGCTTCGATGTAACGGGAAATCCTGTCCATTTCGGATTCGTTGCGGATGATCCGCTCGTAATAATTGCGTTGCCAGACAACCTGTCCTTCGGTATCACGCAACAAATTGATCTGTTTGGTTGAAACTGTTTTGAATGCGCCGATTAATCCGCCCAATGGTTTGTGTTTGATTGGCGACGTAGGGGCGGGTCGCGACCCGCCCCTACCATCATGGATTACCAAAATTCCATGATGGTGATTTGGCATAATTATCCATGCGCCCAATTCAACATATTCATATTGTGTTTCCAACCATTTCCATTTCTCGGCAACGATCTTTCCAAAATCATTCAACGCCATCTCCCCATCCACAATTTCCCCGAATAACATCTCACGCTGCCAGGCGACAATGGTGACGAAATACGCGCCAGCCTGTGAATAGTCATATTCTTTCAGGCGTATGGAATGGCGGTGATGGACACTAGGATCGAATTTCATGTTGGGCTTTGAAAACCACCCTACTTCACATCGACTGTCACACCATCGTCATCACAAACTTCCCCGCGACAAACATACACAGAGACAAAATAAATCCCCTTTGCCCCAAAGTTGTACGACAACAAGCCATCGTTATTGCTCATCCTTTTGATAAATTTACTGTTGCAATAGACCTCAAAGTCATAGGAACAAAAACGGTTCATCCCGCAGACAGAGGTTCCTCCATCGGCAAATGTGACAAAGGACTCTCGCGCATCGAAATTAACTTTCAACGGAGCCTTACCTTCGTCAAGAGAGGATTGCAGAACCACAGACATCTGATGCCCCGCAGTGGCTGGCGTACTATCGGCAGTTGGGGTGAAAGTTGGAGGAGCGGCAGGCGTTTCCCATGTGTGGGTTGCCTGTATAACAATCGGGGTAGCTGTCGAATATTCCAGCAACCACGGTGTGTTAGGCGAAACCGTCATAGTCAAGGTTGGTGTAGGGTCAGACAAAAGCCACTTTTCAATTAAAGAAGAATTCAGCAAAGCAACAATGATCGTGCCAATTGCGCCAATCAAAGCGACAAGGATCGTTGGATCCACCCTGCGCTTCTCGTTATTTGGCTCGTGTTTTAAGGGCTTTTCTGCTGTTACAGCTTCTTGTTTTTCAGGTGGAGATTCAGAAGTTTGGTTAGCCATACTTTATCCGCCTTTACATGGATGTTCCCGTTCATACACCTTACCTGGTTACGGTCAGGGACTTTCCAACTGTTTCAACAATAAAATTATACGCCTTTTAGGAAACTTATGAACAACAATTTCCTCCATCCCCCTCCCACAAGGTATACTCTCCCTCATCATGGGCAAAGCGGACTTACACATTCACACCACCTACAGCATGGACGGGACCGCCAGCGTGCGCGAGGTGCTCGAGAGCGCCATCCGCGCCGGGCTGGACGTGATTGCCGTCACCGACCACAATGAGGTTTGCGGGGCGCTCGAAGCGCGGGAGGCTTGCGCCCGCTTCGGGGTGGAAATCGTTCCGGGGGTCGAGGTCAGCACGCGGGACGGGCATCTGGTGGCGCTCTTCGTCGACCAGAACATCCCCAGGAACATGTCAATCGTCGAGACCCTATTGCTCATCCGCGAGATGGGGGGAATTGCAATCGCCCCACATCCGCAGCAGCCCGTGCCAAACAGCATCACGCTGAAAAGCATCCAGAGGGCGCTCGAACATCCACTGGCGCGGCAGGCGCTGCTCGGCATCGAAGTCTGCAACATGAACCCTTCGCACAGCCCATATAACCGGCACTCGCAAGAAATCACAGACGGGTTGCCGCTGGCGCATATCGCATCCAGCGACGCGCACATGGCTTCGATGATCGGTGCGGGGGTCACCCACTTCGAGGGCAGGACGGCACAGGATTTGCTGCGGGCAATTCAACAACGCACCACCCGCCCAGAGCAGGTCAACCACGAGGACCCGCAGCGGGTTTTCCTCCGCTGGCTCAGGCTGTATTTCCGTCGGCAATTTCTGCATCCCAAACCATCCGGGCTATAATCTCACAAATGAACACCGCAGACATCCTCATCCTCGGCGGCGGACCCGCTGGACTCTCCACCGCGCTGCATCTGACACGGCTCGACCCGTCTTTCGCCCGCCGAATTTTGATTCTGGAAAAGGAACATTATCCCCGCCCCAAACTTTGCGCGGGCGGACTCATCACCGACGCCGAAGTCATCCTCGAACGGCTTGGGCTGGACGTGACTCAAATTCCGCATGTGGACGTGGAGACGGCGCACTTCGACTTTGCGGGCAGGGGCTTGAAAATCCGCAACGGCAAGGGGCATTCCATCCGCGTCATCCGCCGCGACGAGTTCGACGCCTGGCTGGCAAAAAATACAGAGAATAGAGGAGTAGAGATTAGAGAAGGCGTCACGGTCACGGCTGTGCTTCCCGACCCCGACGGCGTGACAGTGGAAACCGACGCGGGGACGTTCCGCGCCCAAATCGTGGTCGGCGCCGACGGCTCGAACGGCGTGACCCGCCGTTGTATCCTGCCCAATGAGCCGCTCTCCACTTCGCGCACGCTGGAGGTGGTCATTGCGAGCGCCGCGAAGCAATCTCCCAATCCGCAGAGATTGCTTCGTCGGGGAGAGCGCCCTCCTCGCAATGACATTCACACAGACGCCTACTTCGACTTCTTCCCCGTGCCGCAAAACGTGGCGGGCTATGTTTGGGATTTCCCGACTCAGGTCAAAGGTCAACCCATGCGTTGTTGGGGAGTCTACGACTGCAACCTGCTGGCGAACTTCAAGCGTCCCGCGCTGAAAGACCTGCTTGCCGCAGAAATGTCGCGGCGCGGCTTCAACCTCGACGACTGCGAGATTCAAAGTCACCCCATCCGCTGGTACGAGCCGCACAAACGAATCTCCGTGCCGCGTGTGTTGCTGGTGGGCGACGCAGCGGGCGTGGACTCGTTCTTCGGCGAGGGGCTGAGTCCCGCACTGGGCTACGGCGCAGTCGCCGCGCAGGAAATTGCGGAAAGTTTTCGGCGTAACGAATTCTCGTTTGGCAGGTACAAGAATCGGGTGGCGTTTGGCGGGCTGGGACAAACCCTCTTCGCGCGCTGGCTCACATCGCAAATCCTCTACCCGCTCAAATGGGCATGGTTCCAATTCCTCGTCTGGCGGATTCTCCAACCGCTGGTCATCGTCATTGCGTGGGTCTTCATCCTCAACTGGAGCAAGCGACTCAAATGATCCCAGGTCTCGACGGCATCCGGGCGGTTGCCTTTCTCATCGTCTTCTTTTTTCACACGCGCAACCTGCCCTTCGGCTGGATGGGCGTGCAGTTATTCTTCGTGCTTTCGGGCTTCCTCATCACCGACATCCTGCTGCGGATGAAAGAAAAACTTCCGCGCCGCGAGTTCTTCGTCAAATTCTACGGGCGGCGTTTTCTGCGAATCTTTCCGCTGTATTATTTTTACCTCGCCCTGCTCACCGCACTGATTTTTTGGCTGCCCGCGCTCGATCTCAAAGGCGTCCGACCCGAACTCAACGAAGGCTTTCTGAATCAAATCTGGGTTTCGCTTTTTTACCTGTACGACTTTTTCCACGCCAGCGCCTTCTTCGAGCGCAGTCGCTTCTTCACCCACCTTTGGTCGCTTTCGGTCGAGGAGCAGTTTTATTTCATCTGGCCCCTGCTGATTTTTTTGACCCCGCGTGAAAAGTTCAAGCAGTTGTGTCTCACCTCCATCGGGCTGGGATTTTTCTTCCGCCTCGCCATCACCCTCGTGTACCGCGCCCAACTCCTCCCGAACCTGCTCCCCGACCCTCAGCAGGCGGTGAACGTTTTGCCTTTTTCGCATTTGGACGCTTTTGCCCTGGGCGCGTACATCACCCGCTTCGAGATTCCGCGTCCGCGCTGGCAGTTGGTTGCCCTCTCGATTTTCGTCCCCGCCGTCGGGCTGCTGACCGACTTCCTCCGCAAAGGGACTCTGACCTTTGCCCTCGGCTACGACCTGCCCATGACGGGATTCTACAAAGAGGTCTGGGGCTACACCCTGTTAAATTATCTCTTCGCCGTGCTGATTTACAACGTGGCGCGGACGGGTTTTCTGACGCGCCTGCTCGACATTCCGCCCCTGCGCTATCTGGGGAAAATCTCGTATGGCTTATACGTCTATCACTACGGAATCATCGCGCTGACCGCGGCGCTCTTCCGCAAGTACGAACTGGATTTTTCCATGCGCTCCCCGCAGATGTTCTTCGTCTCCTTCGGCGCGACTCTGTTGGTCGCTGCCGTCAGTTTTGCCCTGCTCGAAAAACCCATCACCGACTTGAAGGATAAACTCTTCCGCGTTTCGTCGTGAATGAGCGAAAAGATATTAACCACGGAGACACCGAGACGCGGAGTTTTTAAGTGATTTTCCTCAGTGTCTCAGCGCCTCCGTGGTTAATCTTTTAAAGACCACATCACCCAAAATGCTATAATCCGACTATGGGATTCGCCGACCTTCACATCCACAGCGCCTACTCGCATGACGCCACTGTCACCGTCCGCGCCGTGCTCAAACAAGCCGCCGATATGGGTTTGGACGTCATCGCCGTCACCGATCACGATGAGATTCGCGGCTCGCTCGAAGCCCGCGATCTCGCGCCCAAGTACGGCATCGAATCCATCCCCGCCGCCGAAGTCAGCACGAACGAAGGTCATCTGCTGGCGTTGTTCGTCGAGACCCTGCCGCCCGCAGGAATGTCGCTGGTGGAAACCCTGCTCTACATTGGCAGGCAGGGCGGGGTGGCGATTGCCGCGCACCCGTTCAATCAGTTTGGGGCCAGCCTTTCGGTGGCGGCAGTGGTGGGCGCGCTGGCAAATCCCCGCGCCAAGGGCGTTTTGAAAGGCTTGGAAACGCATAACACCAGCACCAAGTCATTCAATGGGGTGGTTCAAAAACTGGCGGTTCACCTGCCGCTGGCAAAAATCGCCTCCAGCGACGCGCACAATTATTGGGGAATCGGCGCGGGGCGCACGGAGTTCCCCGGCGAGACCGCGCAGGATTTACGCAAAGCCCTCGACCAGATGACCACCGTCCCCATTCCCTACGAAGGCGATTTTTCGGCAAAAGAGATTCTCGGCTGGGGGCGGCGGCTCGCGCTGAAAACGCTGGGCTACGCCTCAGACAGCAAATCGGCAACCCAGCCCATCGACACCCAACCCATGAGCAAATCCTTCATCCAGCGCACGCGGAAGAAAAAATAGACCTCTTGCTTAAGTGGTGGGCAGCCTATCTGAAAAACAATTTTGAACCACGAAGACACTGAGGCACGGAGTTGTTATTTGGTTTTCTCTGTGTCTCCGTGTCTCGGTGGTTAGGCATTGGACTTTTGCAAGAGTTTAATACAATCGGGACGCAGATAAACGCTGATTTACGCTGATATGAAGAGAAGGGTAGGGCTACACTTAACCGTGGTCGCAATCTTTTGCCACGGATTAGCACAGATTTTCACGGATTTTAAAACCCAATCTGTGAAAATCCGTGAAATTAGTGGCTGGTTTTTTGGGTTTGGAAGACTCCACAGTTTACTGCGGTGCTACCAAGAGAAGAAATCCGCGCAAATTCGCGTCATTCGAGGCTAAGAACCGTCTGTCATCTTACTTGTTTGATAAATTCGGGGGTATTCAATTTCCGTTCCAACAGGTAGGTGAAATATGCCTGCATGAGGCTTTCGGTTTCCTTCTGCACTTCGGGCGGCGGATTGGCGCGGGCGGCGTCGCGGTAACTTGATCTTTGGAAGTGGCGCAGATATTTCAACGCTTCGAGCGAAATCTTCGTCAGGTTTGGAAGTCCCAGCCCGCAGCGGGGACAAATCACACCGCCCGCCGTTGCCGAGAAGAATTGATCCTCCGCCTGAATCTCCCGCCCGCAGTTGGCGCACTCGAACAGTTGCGGACGAAACCCCACCGCGTCCAAAAATCTCATCTCGAAATATCGAATCGGAAGCCAGGCGCTTTCCTCGTTTTGGATTCGTTCCAGCGTGTCGGTCAGCAACTTGAAGAGCGCGGGGTTGCCGCCCTCCTCTTCGCGTGAAAAACGATACAGCAATTCGACGATATACGCCGCGTGACTGGTCTTGGTCAGGTTCTCGTGCAGTGGCAAAAAGGCATTGACCGTTTCCGCCTGAGTCACAATCAACAGGTCGCGCCCTTTGGAGAGTTGCAGGGTGACATGGGTAAACGGTTGAAGATGTCCCGCCTTGCGCGAGTTGATTTTTCTCGCCCCCTTCGCCACCGCGCGGATTAATCCCTGCTCGCGGGTGTAGAGCGTCAGCAGGCGGTCAGCCTCGCCCCAATCGGCGTGACGCAGGACAACGGCAGAAGCGCGGAAGGAACGAAAGTCGGTCATGGGGGGGAAGGAGGAAGTACACAGGTAAACAAGTAGACAAGTAACCTGTGTACCTGTCTACCTGTTTACCTTTCTACGCTCTCCAAATCCGCGGGGGTAAACGCTTCGGGCAGGAGTTGCGAAACGGTCATTTCGTGTTTCAGTTTCCCATCACCGTCGGCGATTAAAACCAGGGTGTCGAGTCCAAACTCCGCCATCACCTGAC
>CAILWD010000548.1 GCA_903837815.1 uncultured Chloroflexota bacterium
CCGCACGACGGCGATCTGCTTCCCATCGGGCGACCACGCCGCGAGGATATTTTCGATGTTTTCGCTTGGGCTGGGATTGGTCAGCGAGCCAGACTCAAGATCGTACAAATAAAGCTGGGTGACAAAGACTCCATTTTTGATAATCACGTCGCGCAGCAAAATCATCTTCCCGTCGGGCGACCACTGCGCCGCCGCGCCGAGCATGTTCGGGATCACGCGGCTTTCGCCCGTCGTCAAATTGCTCAGGTGGATTCCGTCCGACGAAGCGTAACTCAGCCACTCGCCGTTTGGCGACCAGCGCGGATTCGTCCCAGGCAGCCGCGACTCCTGAAAGACCGACTGCGCCGCACCCGTCGTCACGTCGAGCCACCACAATGACGAAGTCCCCGCGTCGAGCGGCATGTACTCGAAAATGATTCGCAACCCGTCAGGCGACCACACAGGCTGGCTGCAATTCGCCGCGTCGCACAAAAACATCTTACGCTGGTTCGCGCCGTCCAGGCTGGTCAGCCACAGGGCGTAATCCAAATCCTCGGTCTGTTCGATGAAAACAATTTGCGACTCGTCGGGCGAGATGGTGAAGTCGGTCACGCCTTTTTCGGTGTTCGTGATTTTTTGTGGACTGACAGGACTGGTCTCCGCCGCGAAGATTTGCTTGAACTTGTTTTCATCTTCCGCGAGATAGAAAACCCTTGCACCGCTCAAAGTGGATTCTGTTTTCTGCGGGCTGGTTCCAGTCTGAACCTTGACCACCGCCCCGTAAGTCAGGACGACGCCCAAAATCATCACTACGCCCGCGCTGACCACGGGCATGAGCGGCGCGGCCTTGCTGAGAAAATTCATCCGTGCGAACAACCTGCCGCCGCTGACCATCAGCCAGCCGATGACAATGAGCACGATAGCCAGTCCCAAACTGAACGAGACGATCAACGCCAGCCCAAGCAGAATCCGATTGATGGCGACGGCAACCAGCAGAATGGCAATCGCATCGGGGCAGGGGACAAGCCCGCCGCTGACGCCGAGGGTGATGAGCGAACGCCAGGTCAGTTCCGCCAGCGGGTCGCCCACCGTCGGCTTGCGCGGAATTGCTCCGTCGTGTTTGTGACTCGGCGCGTCTTCGGTGATGGCTTGATCGATGACCAGCCGTTTCTTGCCATCTTCGGTTTTGACTTCCTGCAGAGCTTGAATCGGCAAACGGCTTTTGCGCCACGCCTGCAAGCGCGGAATCAAAAGCCCACCGCCGAGGACGACGATCAGCACGCCCGAAAGAAGCTCCAGAAATGGCAGAAGGCTTCCGCTAAAAAAATAACGCGATGCGGTCAGGGTCAAAAGTCCGAGCGCGAAGACCGAGCCTGTGTGCGTCAAGGTGACAATACTGCCGAGGGCAATTGCATGTCGCGCCGTGCCTTTCGAGCCGACAAGATACGCTGCGACAATCGTCTTGCCGTGACCTGGAGTCAGCGCGTGCAAAGCGCCCAACGCCAGCGAGATGACCAGCGCAAAGGCGTAGAACGAAAGCGAGAGATTCTCCGTCCGCATGAGGTCGAGCAGAATCTCCTGCGGGGTGCGTTGTGCAAGTTCGGGGACAACCTGCTCGGCTGTTTGAGTGACGACATCTTTTTGCTGTCCCGCTGGCAGCGACGGCGCTCCGCTGTCCCAACTGGTGAGTAATTTGTCGGGTTCGGGGGCAAGGTCAGGGTCGGCAAAGAAATCAAACTCGATAAAATGATTCTGCTGGTTTGGAGATAAAAATCCCGCCCCCTCCGCCGCCGAAAGATAAAACCAGTTGACCGAGGTCTTGGTCTGGAACATGTTCCGCAGGACGAGATGTCCCTCACCTGACGGCAAATCCCCCGAAAGCGTAAACCTGATGAACTCCTCGCCCGCCTGAAACTTGTTCAAGTCTGAAGGCATTTGCACCGAGTCTATCCGCAGGGGCAAAGGGTTGCCGTCGAGCGAAGCAGTCAACAGCGCGGCGCGGTCGCGTCCCCAGTCATCCATCTCCTGCTGGCTGAGAGTCCCATCCTGATTCGAGTCGGCTTCATACCAAATGAACGAAGTCAACATCGCGCCAGGCTTGATTTCCCATTCGATGTTCAGGCGGTCACGGGAAAACTTGACATGAAGCG
>CAILWD010000549.1 GCA_903837815.1 uncultured Chloroflexota bacterium
AGCTAAGCTACGCTCCGACGAACCGGGCGCATCATTTCAGAAACCGCGCCTTGCGCAATGACTATTTGCGAGCCGGAGGGAAACAGGGGAAACAGGGTGTGATCGAAAGTGGGTGAGATTGATTTCACGACTTCGGGAGCGGAACGACAACCAACCTGACGCCCCAGATTGCCTACGCGCATCAGCCGAATATCACCTGGTCGCCCGATGGGAAGATGCTGGCTGTGCTCTCCGACAAGCACGGACAGTTCGCCCTGCACCTGCTCCCCACTGACGGCTCGGATGGACGGATGATCAAAAATGTCTTCCATCCTTGCTGGGACGCGAAATGGTCGCCTGATGGGCAGTGGATTGCGCTGGAAGCGGAGGCGGCGGCGAGCGACCGCAACATTTATCTTGTGCCTGTCAATCGTCCGCGCAAGGGAGCGAAGGTCAACACGCTTCAAATCCCGTTGAATGCGGAACATCCCGCGTGGTCACCAGACTCGAAGTTTTTGGCGTTCTCTGGCGACGCGCAGCGTGGGGAATGGCATGATATTGGGTTATTCAACGTCGAGACGGGGGAGATTAGCTGGGTCAACGAGTCGGCTGGCGATGATACACAGCCTGCGTGGTCGCGGAGCGGACAAACCATCGGGTGGATTCACTCGGAGGGAGCGCAGACCAGTTTTCAGTTTAGGAAAAAAGACGGCTCGGTTGTGGAGAAAAAGGTCGGGGCGGGTGTCCACTCGTTTCCACAGTTCAAGGCTGAGGATGTGATTCTCCTGTATGAAGACCCAAGCCATCCGTGCGATTTGTGGATGATGGGGCTGGAAGATGATTCGATTCAACAGTTGACGAATTCGCTGCCAGAGGGGTTGGGTGAGTTTCCACATCCCGAAGAAGTTTGGTACGCGGGCATGGACGGCGCGAAAATCCCCGCGCTGTTGTATCGCGGGACGGGCAAGGCGGTGGTAAATATTCACGGCGGACCGAACTGGCATATTCAGTTTTCGTGGCAACCGTTCATTGCTCACATGGTTTCACGCGGATGGACGGTGCTTGCGCCAAATTATCGCGGCTCGACGGGCTACGGCAAAGCCTGGCAAAATGCCAGCCGCTACGACATGGGCGGCGTGGACACGGACGATTGCGCGGCGGGCGCGAAGTATTTGAAGGAGAACGGATTGGGCGACAAGATTGCTGTGACGGGACGAAGTCACGGCGGATTTTTGACGATGAGCTGCCTGACGCGCTATCCCGACTTGTGGGCGGCGGGTTCGGCGATTGTGCCGTTTTTGAACTGGCTCAAATCACACAAGGACTCGCGCGAGGATTTGCAACACTGGAACATCGAAAACATGGGCGATCCCGAAGACAACCGCGAGTTGTGGATTTCGCATTCGCCGTATTTCTTTTTGGACAAGGTCAACGCGCCCGTGCAAATGATCAGCGGCGGACATGACCCACGCTGCCCCGCGTCAGACGCTATCGAGGCGCGTGATAAACTTGTCGAACTTGGCAAGGAAGTTGAGTTTTTATTGTACGCGGATGAAGGTCATTCGTTTTTGAAGATCGAGAACATCGTTGATTCAGAAGAGAAGTGTGTGGCATTTTTGGCACGGGCATTGGAAAGAAGCTAACCACTGAGGCGCGGAGACACGGAGTTGTTGGAGATTTCCTCGGAGAAACGCTTCGCGCGCCTCCTCGCAATGACGGAAAAGAGGAGAATGTATGGAACGCATGAAGTTTTTGTCAGATGGTGAGGTGAAGGGGCTTCACGAAGCCACGTTGCGGATTTTGAGCGAGGTGGGCTACGTTTGGACGCACAAGGAAAGCCTTGAGATTTTGACGGGCGCGGGTTGCAAAGTAAAAGGCAATCGCGTTTATTTTCCGCCTGAACTGGTGGAAGAGAGTATCAAGAAGGCTGGCAAGAAAGTCTCCATCAAGGGGCGCGGCGGCGTGACCAAGAATCTCGGCGACGGAAATTTATATTTCCACAACCTCGGCGGGGCGCGTGATGTGTACGACGCCAGGACCAACACCCGCCGCATTGCCCAAATGCAGGATGTCCGCGACGCGACGCGATTGCTGGACGCGCTCGAAAACTGTCACACCATCACGCCGTTCTTCACTCCGCAGGATGTGCCCGGCGAGTTGATGTCGCTGGCGATGTACCGTCACGCCCTGCCGTTCACCACCAAGCCGTTGCAAGGTCCCGGCGTGCAGTACGGCGGCGAGATGAAATATGCGCTGAAAATGGCGGAGGTCATCGGCGACCCGAAGGAAGTGCTGACCATCGCACTGTCGCCCGTCAGCCCGTTGACCATCCCAGACCACGAAGCGGAAGCGATGATCGAGATTGCCAAGTCGGGCGTAGCGTTTGGGGCGCTCCCCTGCCCGACGGCTGGCGCAACGTCCCCGATGACCATCAGCGGCTCGATTGCCCAACAAAACGCGGAGACTCTCGCGGTGGTGGTTTTGACTCAACTCGTCAACCCTGGCTTGCCAATCATCTACTGCGGACGGCTCGCCATGATGGAACCGCGTACAGGCATTTCGGTCTGGGGCGGCGTGGAGTTGGCTTTGGCTTCGGCTGGCACAGTTCAACTTGGACATTATTACGGCTTCCCCGTCAACGTGTACGGGTTCTCGACCAACTCGCACACGCTGGATACGCAAAACGGATTCGAGCGCGGATTGAACGCGGCGATTCCTGCGTTGGCTGGCGCGGATGAACTCTCTGGCATTGGCGAGATGGAAGCGGGCGTGATGGGTTCGTATGCCCAAATGGTTTTGGACAACGAACTGGCGTTGAGCGTCCTGCGCTTGCGGCGCGGATTCTCCGCCGATGAAGAAGCGTTGGCGGTGGACATCATTGGGACAATCATGGATGGCTCGCGGAATTTCCTCGGTCAAAAGCATACGATGAAATATCTCAAGGCGGGCGAAGTGCAGTTGACGAAGATGACCGAGCGCAATTCGTGGGAGAATTGGGAACGCGGCGGCATGAAGAGTCTCGCAGATCGCGCCATCGACGAAGCGGAGCGGATTCTGCGCGAACA
>CAILWD010000550.1 GCA_903837815.1 uncultured Chloroflexota bacterium
ACCGTGGCAACGGGTTTCCCTACCACGGTCAATCCCATTTTTCAAAACAACCTTGTCCCTGTTTTTGTAGATGTGGACATCCCTACTTACAACATCGATGTGACTCAATTGGAGGCTGCGCTTTCTGAAAAGACACGCGCCGTGATGGTGGCACACACACTTGGCAACCCTTTCAACATCGGTGTTGTGACTGAGTTCTGCAAGCGGCATAACCTCTGGCTGATCGAGGATTGTTGCGATGCGGTTGGCGCAGTTTATGATAACAAAATGGTGGCAACTTTTGGCGATGTGGCAACCGTCAGTTTTTATCCTGCCCATCACATCACAATGGGAGAAGGCGGCGCGCTCCTGACCGATAATTCAAAATTAAAAAAGATAATCAAATCATTTCGCGATTGGGGGCGTGATTGCTGGTGCGAACCCGGCATGGACAACACCTGCGGTAAACGCTTCGACTGGCAGTTTGGCGACCTTCCACAGGGATACGACCACAAATATACCTACTCGCACATCGGCTACAACCTCAAGGCAACCGACATGCAAGCCGCGCTGGGCGTTTCTCAACTTAAAAAGTTGAACGGTTTTATCGAGAAGCGGCGCGAAAACTTCAACTATTTGAAAGAGCAGTTGACGCCGCTCCAGGATTATTTCCTCCTTCCCGAAGCGACTCCAAATTCCGCTCCAAGCTGGTTCGGCTTCCCGATCTATGTCCGCGCCACCCCAACTTTTACGCGAAATAAAGTCCTGCGCCTGCTCGAATCTCGCAAGATCGGCACCAGGCTTCTGTTTGGGGGAAACTTGATTCGCCAGCCTGCTTATCGCGGTCAAACCTATCGCATTGTCGGCGATTTGAAAAAATCTGATGAAGTCATGCGCAATGTTTTTTGGATCGGCGTATACCCCGGTCTTACCCGTCCCATGCTCGATTACGTGGTTGAAACCCTTCATGAAGCAAAATCCACTCCCGGCTGACCTGCATCACATCCTCGACCATACCCGTGACCTGTGGGAGGAATTGCGCGGCGCGCGTCTCTTCATCACGGGGGGAACGGGCTTTTTGGGATGCTGGCTGATGGAGAGTTTTCTCTTCGCCAACCGTCAATTGGATTTGAAAGCGTCTGCAACTGTTTTGACCCGCAGGCCTGATTCTGCCCAGCAGGCTTTGCCCCACCTGATGCTTGATCCTGCGATCACCCTGCATTCAGGCGATGTGCGAAATTTTGACTTTCCACAAGGCGAATATTCGCATATCATCCACGCCGCCACAGAAGCCAGCGCCAAACTTAATGCAGAAAATCCCCTGCTGATGCTGGATACCATTGTGGAAGGCACACGCCGCGCGCTTGACTTTGCCACTCACTGCAAAGCAAAAAAATTCCTGCTGACCAGTTCAGGCGCGGTCTACGGAAAACAACCCAGCGACATGACCCACATCCCCGAAGATTATGTAGGGGCGCCTGACCCTCTTGACCCGAAGAGCGCCTACGGGCAAGGCAAACGTCAGGCGGAACACCTGTGCGCGTTGTACGCCCAAAACTTCGCGTTGGAAATGAAAATTGCACGCGGCTTTGCCTTTGTCGGTCCATACCTCCCTTTGGATATTCATTTTGCCATCGGCAACTTTATCCGTGATGGGTTGAATGGCGGTACCATCATCATTCAGGGAGACGGCACGCCGCGCCGTTCCTATCTTTACGCGGCAGATATGGCAATCTGGTTGTGGACGATCCTGCTCAGGGGAAAATCCCTCCGCCCCTACAATGTCGGCAGCGACAAGTCGCTTTCCATTGCCGAAATAGCCCAGCAGGTTGCAGAACAATTTCCCGCAAAAATCAGCGTCGAGATTCGCGGGAAACCCGATTCCCGAAAGTCCATTGAGCGTTATGTGCCGGATGTTTCGAGAGCGAAAGATGAATTGCGATTGAAGGAACATACTAATCTCGCTGTCGCAATTCGGAATACCATCCAGTGGGTTTCGGCGTAGTTTTTGCCAGGCAGTCGTAATTTGGGTTCGTTTACTTTTATGCACCACAAGAGGCAAAGATGATCAACGTAACCAAATCATACCTTCCTCCACTCGATGAATACCACAAATATCTTGAGAAGATATGGGAATCGGGCTGGCTGACAAATCATGGCGTCATGGTACAGGAGTTGGAGGCGAAACTCAGGGAATATCTGGG
>CAILWD010000551.1 GCA_903837815.1 uncultured Chloroflexota bacterium
ACTGTTAATATCTAAAATGCCCAGAACAATGGTACTTAGGAAAGCTGCAACCAAAACCGACATTATTAAGAGACGTATTCCTCCCATTTCGTCTTTTTCAAAATTATTGATGAAATCCCGGGTTTTTTTCATGAATTTATTAAATTCTACTTGATTCTCATAAGTTCACGATACCCCTAATATTGCAGTTTTTCGATAAAAAAAGAAACCCTAAAAGGGTTTCAAAAAGTGAGCCACCGGTGGGATACGAACCCACGACCTGACGATTACGATTACGTTCCAGAAGCCAACTGTCCCAATTTCCGAAGGGTCCTGGAACGCATCCCTGATGCCGCAGATTTTTTGCAGGAATTTGCCGGATATTGCCTGACGTCGGATACGCATTTGGATATCGCGGTCTGGTTGCAGGGTCCGCCCGGATGGGGAAAATCATCCCGGTACAGCTTGCCAGAGCGCTCTTAAACGCGTCAGAGCGTAACGCCGCGCTTAAGCCGACTTCATCAGTAGGCGCGTTTTTCAGAATGCGCACTCCTGAGTACATTCTGAGAAACGCCCAACAACCTGCTATAAGACGCTGAGGCTCATCCAGGCGAGCAAGCTCAGATAAATGACGAGCTGCGCGGCAAAACTGGACAAGTCAATTTTCCGCAAATGTTGGACCATGGGGCTTTCCATTTCCACCTGGGCGTTGGCCCAGATGATCTGGACCAGAGTCAGCACGATAAACACATAAGAGATGGCATAAATCTTATCCATCAACACCAGGGTCGAAACCTCGGGAATGGCGGCCTGGGATGCTTGCTGAAGGAAAACCGTGGTGAGCATGGCTGTGGCGGGCATGGCCGTGCGCACCTCGACCATATCTGCTTTCAGCGCAAGCGCCAGCCAGTTGGTCAGCAGAACAATCATGAGGGGCAGAAGCAGTTTCCAGAGAAACATATTCTGGATGCGGGCGATCTCCAACGAAAATTTGAGCGCGGAATACTTGGATGCCATGACCACCCCGCTTTCTCCCAAATCGGTCCCATAATCGTGCGCGTATGTTTCGGTGCTCAAACCACGGATCGTCCAGCCTGGGATGAGCAGGCGGACGTCATATCCCGACGAGTTGTCGTCCGGCAGGTAGATCATTTTATCAATCGTGTCGGTTGAGTCTTCGATGTAAAGGGCCAGGGATTGCCTGTCCAGCGGGTAATTCACCAGGTCAAAAGGCTGGTAAAAAATGCCTTCAATGTGCAACACCTGGTACTTACTTCCGTCCGGCAGTTCTTTTGGCTGTTCATAAAGCGGTTCTTTGGTGGCACTCGATGCCTCCACTAAGTTTGTGAACTCCAGCGTTTCGACGGGGTTGAAGTCGCCATTCCAGCGCATCCAGAGATAACCATTGAGTGAGTAGGTGTTGGAGGAAATGTCAAGATTGTAAATATTGGTAATATAAAGCCCTACGACCGTTTGCTTTTCACTAATCGGAACAACGGTAAGGCGTTCAAAGGTTCCGTTGAGACCTTCTAGAAGTCGATCATCTCCGCCGGACTGTGGCACACGGGCGCAGCCTGTCAGCATAGCGAACATGCTCAACAGCATCAAAGCCAGCAAGCCCCCTTTATACATGCACCGGCGGGAGGGCCTCCCGCCACGGTTTTTATGATTCACGATTGCCCTGGAAGACGGCCCTCCTCGGTTGGTATCGCTGTCGCTCATTTTGCTGCTCCTTTTTTGCAGAGGCCGGCCTGAGTAGTTGATCTCTCAAGTGGTTATAATATCGGTCGCAGGACAGATGTGAAAGAATGACTGCGAAATCCGACCGAAAATCATCCACGAACAGCCTTCCGGAGCGCTCTTCGGCGCGGACCACAGCGCCCGCCGGAGGTTTCGTAGGAAGGCGCTGTGACCGTTTCGCCTTTAACAGGCGTATCGATTGCACCATACACCGCCGGGGTCGGAGTAGTTGCCGGGGTGAGGGACTGCGTCGGCGTTGCCATTGGAGAAGTAGAAATCGCGATCGTTATCGAACGCGAGCCAAGGAAAAACAGCTGGTTATTGGCATCCACCCGTAAGCCTGAGCGTCGCAGGGCCGTTCATATTTATTGACGCGCTGACCGTGAACGCCCAGCCGGAAACCAGCAGCGAGCCGCTGGCGACCACTGCACCGTTAGACTTTTGTGGCCTGACCATAACGGTGTTGAGGACACCGGTATGGCCAGTGTCGGAAATTTAACAGGGGGGATAGCAAATGTAAATTAGGGTTTACATGTAATCATCGTACTGATCGATCCGAGGATTTATAAATTGCATTCCCCATATGCCAGACCTTAAGCCAATCAGCGCTGTTGTTTGTCAACTCCATCAATTCCTCAGCTTTGGGGATCAGGGTTGGGGTGTGCTTCAACCGTAACCGCCTAGCGTCCAAGTCACCCAGACGGACACGATCAAGCGCATCGGCATCCTTGAGCACCACAGCGACCGGGTTCTCAGGCAGTTCAATATCCTGACAGTGTGTTCGCACAGCGTCTTCAATCAAGGACAGTTTTTCCGGGTTGATCCCGCCCTGCAAAAAGAAATCCACATATCCGGGCATTTGTTCCTCAACCGC
>CAILWD010000552.1 GCA_903837815.1 uncultured Chloroflexota bacterium
GCGGTTGAGCGAGGGATTCTCGCCGGGGAACGCCAGCGAAAGCACAGACGGCATGAGCAGGATGGGAATCGAAATCAGCAGGAACAGGTCGCGCCAATCCCTTTGGCGGACGTAGCGCACCACCAGCAAAAGAACGCCCATCGCAAACAACGCGGCGCTGACCACATCCAGCGCGGGGCGTCCGGGTAGCGAGTGAACCCAAATGCTGCCGTTATCCCAGTTGAACATCAGCAGGGCTTTGTATAAATTGGAGAGGAAGATTTGCCAGGCAGGCGCGGGCATAGCCGATTCTATCGAAGTCAGGCGGGTCATGGCGCGGTAGCCGAAGATGTCGGGGTTTGCCAGCCAGAAGCGCAAGAGCGGGATGAAGACCAACACCGAAGCCGTCACCAGCAAAATCAGCCACCACAGCGACTGCGCGACACTCTCCTTCGTACGGAGATGAAGGACGTAAATCACGAAAGCCGCAATCACCAAAAACGGCACCATACGGTAGGGACTGTATCCGTGCAAGCCAAGCCCAAGGAAAAGCCCCGCCAGCATGAAATCGTTTCGGTTGCGGGTGCGGAGTCCGCGAATCAGGTAAAAGAGCAGGGGGGCGGTAAAGGCAGGGTAAAGCGGAAAGCGCAAGCCAATGCGCGAGATGACATTATGCCAGTAGGCAATGCCAAAGAGAAAAAGCGCAAACAACCCCGCGCGCGCGCCGCCGTATTCCCTGCCGAGCAGGTAAACGTAGGGCAGGGTGAAAATCCCAATCAACGCTGTGCCGAGTTTGAGACTCAGGAATGAAAGTCCCGTGCGGAAGACAAGGGCGGTGAGCAAAGTCCAATACATTTGGATGGCTTCGCGTCCCGTGTTGCGGGTGAAGAAGACCTTGAACTGCCCCTGCGTGATGTCGTACACGTCGAGGATTTTTTCGGCGTGGTCGCTGAACGGTTCGGCGGGGACTCCGTTGATACGGTAAAGCCTGAAGAAGAGGGCAAGGCTGAGGGTGAGAATCAGCAGTCCGCTGTGGATGATTTTTCGCCGCCGCGCTTCGGGCGTGGATTCCGTCGCGGGAGCGGGAATCCGCAGCCACAAGCCGAGGAAGAACAGAACAATCGAAAGCAGCCAAAATCCCAGGTTGAAGAGGGTGAAGACGCCGCGCCCAAAATCCCAAAAGGCGAGCAGGGCGAAGATGATCGAAAAGATGAAGGGGATGAGGCGCGTGCTGAGGTCGTCGGGCGTGCGGCGCGGCAGGGGCAGGGCGGGCAAATGCCACTCGTTTTGGACATACGCCCAAAGCGCAAAGCCTGCGGCAAAGATATACAACGCCAGCGCGATATTTGCCTGACGATTGGGCGGCTCCAGCAAAGCCTGCGCGACAAGCGCCAGCGCCAGAGCCAGCACAGAACGCCAGGGGAAATGGTCGGCGCGGACGGGTTCTGCTGGGAATCGGTCGGGGTCGGGTTGGGCGGCTTCCAGCGCGAGGGCGCGGTCAAACTCGGCGCGGCGGCGGGAATCCCAAAGTGATTGGATGAAGTTGAAAAAGGAAGCCCAATCTTTCGTCACCGATTTGTACAAGTCGAGGACGGAAGGCTCGTTCTCGGGCGGGGTGCGGGGCGGTTCTGCGGTCATATCCGCCCAAGTTTACTTCATCTTTGGGGTTGGATGGATGGTCTTATTTTGGATTTATGAAGTAGAGGCGGATCGCGATCCGCCTCTACTTTTTCCTCGCCACGTAAAAGGTGTACGCTCCCTGCGGGTGATTGGGCGACTCGACGAACTTCCGCAAATACTTTTCGGTGAAAAATAAATTCCAGCGGGTTGGGGAGAGAATCCATTTGCCAAAGATGAAGTGTGAAATCCAACTCGGCAGCCCAAAATAATGTCCCCACTCCAGCGTGGACAGCGCCTGCGGCGAAAAGTAATGCCACCAGCGTTCGAGCGTGAATCCGTTGGCTTCGAGTCGTGCCTGCCAGGTTTCAGGGTCGTCGCAGTGATGATGGCGGGAAATCTTGTTGAAGAAGGCGCGGTACAAATCTCCCAGAAAACGCAAGCCGATTTTGTCCAGTCCGCGCCCGATGGAGAGGGTCGGCAAAAAGTTGTGACTCGGCACGCAAAAGACGAAGGGCGAGCCAGGCTTGAGGACGCGGCTGGTTTCGCGCACCACCAAATCCACATGCGGAATATGCTCCAGCACCGAGTTGGAGAAGGCGGAGGAAAAATATCCGTCGGGGAAGGGCATGGTTCCGCCATCTGATTCCACGAGCAGGTTGTATTTGTCGTAAGCCTTCGCCTCGTGAATGGGACCATGCCAGGGGTCGAGTCCCACGTCGATGTTGTGGTCAAAGGTCAGGGCGGCGAAGTTGCCGTCGCCGCAGCCCACATCCAAAATGGGGGCGGGCAGGTCGAGGTCTTGATAGTAAGCGCTTTCGACGGCGCGTAAAAAGGCGCGGAAGTAGGGCAGTCCGCTGAGGTGGAGAAAGAGAAAATCCTTCGATGGACGATTGCTCATGATTTCATCAGCCTTGCGAATAATTTTTCATACTCCTGCGCAATGGAATCGGGGTCATAGGATTTTTTGAGCGAGTCCAAATCGGCGCGATAATTTTGTGGATTGTCCAACACGCTGAGGATTGATTCTGCCAACGAGGCGGGGTCGCCAATTTGGGAGACAATTCCCGTGCCATGCATTTGAACGGGACGGCGCACGCCGGGCAACGCGGACGGCACGCTCGGCACGCCGTTCATCATCGCTTCGATTTGAACCAAGCCGAAGGCTTCGGTGGAGTTGAGAGAAGGCACGGTCAGCACGTCGAGGTTGGGATAGAACGCCGCCATCTGGACGGGGTCGAGGTTGCCGAGGAAAGTCCAATGTCCCTGAACTTCGTACTCGCGGATGCGCGGCATGAGACGGTCGGAGTATGCCTGTTCGCCCATCACGTTTTGATACGTCCCCGCAAACAGCACTTGCGCGTTGGGATATTTTTTCAGGATGATGGGCAGCGCGTCGATCAAAACTTCCACGCCTTTTTCGGAGGCAAACCGCGCCGCCATGCCGATGACGGGTCTGCGCTCTTTGATGCGGTGCGCTTCGGCAAACGCAGAAACCGCTCCGCTCATCGGGGCAGGCAATTCGACAGGTGGCAGGATGGGCGTCAACTTGGATTTGTAGCGCGAGAGGAAGGGCGAGTTATCGGCGTAATCCTGGGTGTAGGTCACGATGTGATTCGCCAGCCGTCCAGCCATGTTGTTTTGAAAATCCACCACAAAGTTGACCAGGCGGTTGAACATGCCCATCGGCA
>CAILWD010000553.1 GCA_903837815.1 uncultured Chloroflexota bacterium
CTTTTGAATTTTGTTTCGGCGTTGCAAAATAGACGCAGGGAGAAGCGGAATGTTCCCAAAAACGAAATCGCCGCCGACTTGCCCAAGTCGACGGCGATTTCATAGGGAGAATGTTAAATATAATTATACGGGGCGAGATAAATGGAACCTGAACAATTATTAAAGGGAAGATGAGAGTTTCACAACTCAACTGACTTCAAGAACTTTGGGGCGATACGCACTTTGGTAGCCTGCTCGAAGGAGTAGGCAAGTTTAATGAGGGTCGGTTCCGCCCAGGCTTTGGCGAAGAATGAAAGCCCCACGGGTAGGCCGAAGATGTAGCCCATTGGCACGGTGATGTGGGGATAGCCTGCCACAGCAGCGGGAGATGTGCTTTCCATGTCCCAGTTGATGGCGTCGCCGTTGGCAAGGTCGATCATCCAGGCAGGTCCGCCGGAGGGGACAATCAATGCATCCAGTTTGTATTTTTTCATTACGGCATCGATGCCGTTCTTGCGCGTGAGCAGGTGATTCTTCGCCAGCGCATCGCGGTATGGCTTATCTCGCAAGCCGCTTTTCTCCTGTGCCGTCAACATGTGCTCCTGCCCAAAGTACGGCATCACTCGCGCCTTATTTTCTTCGTTGAACTTGATTACGTCCGCCATCGACTTGACACGTCCGTTCGCGCCTGCCAAGTATTTGTTCAAGTCTGCCTTGAATTCGTAGTGCAGTACTTCCAACTCGGTCTTGCCGAACTTATCAAAGTTGGGCAGGTTCGCAGGGTCAACGATGATTGCGCCGAGGCTCTTCATCACAACGATGCTTTGATTAAACAGTTCGAGAATGCGCCCATCTGTGCCACACATGTTGCGGGCGATGCCGATGCGCGCGCCTTTCAAACCGTCCTTGTCGAGGAACTTGGTGTAATCCTTTAATACCCGCTTTGCGCTGGCAGATGTGACGGAGTCGGCTTTGTCCACGCCGGTCATTGCGCCGAGCAGGATTGCCGCATCAGCGACAGTACGAGCCATCGGACCTGCCGTATCTTGACTGTGGGCGATGGGGATAATCCCGCTGCGGCTGATCAATCCCAGCGTGGGTTTGATTCCCACGATGCCGTTGGTCTGCGACGGACAGATGACCGACCCGTCGGTTTCGGTGCCGACGGCGGCGGCGCAAAAGTCTGCGGCGACGGCTGCGCCCGATCCTGACGACGACCCGCAGGCGGAGCGATCTAACGCGTAAGGGTTGCGAGTCAATCCTCCGCGTGATGACCATCCGCTGACCGAATGCTTGCCGCGAAAGTTCGCCCATTCGCTGAGATTGGTTTTGCCCAAAATCACCGCGCCCGCCTTCCGCAACTGTCTGACGAGAAAGGCATCCCGCGAGGCGATGTTCCCTTCCAAAGCCAGAGACCCAGCGGTGGTTTGCATTTTGTCTTTGGTATCGATGTTGTCTTTGATGAGGATCGGAATTCCATGCAATGCCCCGCGTACCCGTCCGACCTCCCTCTCGGCGTCGAGTCCCATTGCGATGCTTTCCGCGTCTGGATTCAACTCGATGACCGCATTGACATTGCGGTCGACATCGGTGATTCTTTCCAGATAAGATTTCACGATTTGCAGCGAAGTTAACTCGCCTGTTGACATTTTTTGTTGAAGTTCGAGAATTGTATGTTCCATGCAGAGTATAAAGGAAATTGTATCAAAAGGAGGGAGCGCCGGCCGCCACACAGGCGACAAACCAGCAAGGGAAAAAGAACTGAGATTCAAAGTCCATCATAAGCAAATCGGCGCAGAAAAGCAAGAGAGTTTATCGGTGATTTCCCCGCAAATCTTTTTGCTGCGTTCAAATTCATTCCAGTTCCCGACACGGTACAATACTTTCGACATGGCAGCGCATTCTTTTGCGCTGCTCAAAACAAAACTCACAAAGCCACATCTTTTTTGTCAATCCACTCATACAGCAACGCCCAACAGAAACACAAAGGAGAATTTCATGTCAAAAATCACCGTCATCGGCGCAGGCAGCGCATCGTTTGGAGAGAATACCCTGGCAGCGCTCATGCGCTCAAAGAAATTACGCGGCGCCCATCTCGCGCTCGTAGATCGCAACGCGCAAAGCCTCGATATTGTCCAGCGCCTTGCCAACAGGCTCAACCAAGACTGGGATTCTGGATTCACAATCAGCGCCCACACAAACCACAAAGACGCGCTCGATGAAACCGACTTTGTCGTCTCCGCCATCGAAGTCAGTCCACGTGAAGCGTTATGGAAATCTGACTATGAAATCACATTGAAACACGGCGTTCACCAGCCCTACGCAGAAAACGGCGGCCCCGGCGGATTCATCCACGCGGCGCGCAATATCAAGCCGTTGATGGAAATCCTCCGCGACATGGAACAGGCTTGTCCGAATGCATGGTTTATCAATTTCACGAATCCCATGCTGAGGATTTGCGACGCAGTCAACCGCCATAGCAAAATCAAGGCTGTTGGGTTATGTCATCAAATCTACGCCGGCTATGGCATGGTTGGCATCGCATTGGCAAAAGACCTCGGCATCGAAGTCCCCGACGGGCTGGAAGGAATGCACGCCGACATCATGCAGCGCCCTCTCCAGCAAATGGTCGAGCATCAAACAGTTCCACTGGTCGATATTCGCGCCGCAGGCACCAATCATTTTACCTGGATCGTCTCCATCCACGACAAACGCACGGGTGAAGATTTATATCCACTTTTGAGGAAACGCTTCTTCGAATTAGACCCAGCCTTCGAGCCGCTCACCCGCCGCATTTTTCAAGACTTCGGGCTGTTCCCCGTCCCCGGCGACACTCATCTCTGCGAATACCTGCCGTGGATGAGCGACTCCAACACCCGTCCCTGGGAGAAGTTCAACATCCGCCTCTACGATTGGGAGATGATGGCTGGTCTGCGCGACTTCAGTCTCGACCGCCTGAACGATATGGCAAACGGAAACATGACCGTTGAAGGACTACTCGAGGCCGACTCGGAAGGTGCCCTGGAAATAATCGAGAACATCACCTGCGCGGGCAAGCATTATCACCTTGCCGCCAACCTGCCAAATGCGGGGCAAATCTCCAACCTGCCGATGGGCGCAATTGTCGAGACTCCGGTTGTGGTGGATGGAGCAGGCATTCACCCTGTACATATCGGCGCGTTGCCCGAACCCGTCGCTGAACTGTGCCGCCGCGAAATCATCACCGCGCAACTGGGCATCGATGCCGCCGTTGAAGGTGATTATCAAAAAGCGCTGCAATGCCTGCTGCTCGACCCTGTCACTCGCGATCTCGACTCCGCAAAACTTGTCCTCAATGATTATCTGAAGACCTACAAGGAACACCTGCCGCAGTTCTGGAAGTAAGCATTCGGCATCGATATCAAAGA
>CAILWD010000554.1 GCA_903837815.1 uncultured Chloroflexota bacterium
ACCTATCGGGATATATCTGAAAATATTACTGGTCAGCATCCCAACATATATCGGCAGGTGCGCGCCGGCGCAGAGATGGCGGCGATTGCCCTTCCGAAAGACCTTGCCCTGCCGGGCGGGTGCTATGACCAGCTTCGGAGCATTCCTGTAATTCGCCAGCTGCTGTTGAATCCGCCGCTGTTGCTCAACCCGCCGATGAACAAGCGGACTGGGAAATTCGAGCGGATTTCCCGCAACCCGCTGGAACTGGTATCGGTGGCTCCAGACGAATGGCTGTGTTATCCCGCAAAGGTCGGTCCGTTGTTGATCCTTGTTTATATCCACGAGAGGTTTCTTGAACTTGGGCTGACGTTGTGCAACCTGTTTGAACTGGCTGATGACGACTTCCTAACCCGCCCTGTGGACGCGGTCTACCTGTACGGCACGCCCGGCGACACTTTGGACTCCCTCGCGCCCATGCCGACCGTCTTTTACGACGATCAGGAAAATGACATCATGGCTGCCGCCTGCCCGAACCAGGATCAGTTTGGGTACTTCGGTTATCTCAAGAAAATGATCCTGACCCTGCATAACATCAAAGCCATGAAAAGGGGTCGGATGCCATTTCATGGCGCCATGGTCAGGGTCATCACCAAAAACGGACATTCTCATACAGTGTTGATCATCGGCGATACGGGCGCGGGAAAATCTGAAACGCTTGAAGCGCTCAGAATCATCGGCGACGATCAAATCGGTGAGATTATTATCATTGCCGATGACATGGGGTCATTGGAGATCGACCCGCAGGGCAATGTAATCGGCTATGGCACCGAGGTCGGGGCTTTCGTGCGGCTGGATGATTTGCTGCCGGGCTACGCCTTCGGTCAGCTCGATCGCTCGATCATTATGAATCCCAGCCAGGTCAATGCCAGAATCGTTTTGCCCGTCACCACCTACGAGCAGATCATGAAAGGCTATGCCATCGACATGGTGTTGTATGCCAACAACTACGAGGATATGGATGATGAACACCCAATCATCGAGCGAATTGACACGGCTGAAACCGCGTTACGTGTGTTCCGCGAAGGCGCCGCCATGAGCAAGGGAACCACCACCTCCACAGGTCTGGTGCATACCTATTTCGTGAACGTCTTTGGAGCGGTTCAGTACAAGTCCCTGCACGATGAAATTGCAAAGCAGTATTTCGAAAAACTATTCCAGAACAATATTTTTGTAGGACAGCTTCGCACACGGCTCGGTATCGTGGGGCAGGAACGCCAGGGCCCCGAAGAATCTGCCCGCGCCCTGTTGTCAATGTTCTCACAGGAAGAGGCGAAATCATGACCCTCTGGGGCGGACGCTTTTCGACCAAACTCAACGATCAGGCTTGGGATTTGAACACCTCCCTGCCTGTTGACCAGCGCATGGCTCTTCAGGATGTGGATGGAAGTCTGGCGTGGGCGGACGCGATTCACAAAGCTGGGATTTTATCTGACGAAGAACACGGGCAGATTACCCGCGGGCTGGTCGCTGTCCGAGCGGAGTTTGTTTCGGGAGAGTTTTCCTTTGTCCCGGCAGATGAAGACATCCACACCGCCGTCGAGCGACGACTCGGCGAGTTGATCGGCACGGCGGCTGGCAAGCTCCACACAGGACGCAGCCGCAACGATCAGGTCGCCACCGATTTTCGGCTCTGGATGTTGCAGGCAATTCCAGAATTGGATGCAGCGTTGAAAAACTTGCAAGCCGCATTGGTGGAGCAAGCCGAACTCGCTGGCGAGACTCTCATGCCTGGCTACACCCACCTGCAACGCGCCCAGCCGATTTTGCTCGCGCACTGGTGGCTGAGTCACTTCCATCCGCTGGGACGTGACCGACAACGCCTCGCCGATTTGACCAAGCGCGTGTCTGTCCTTCCGCTTGGATGTGGCGCACTGGCTGGCACACCCGTCCCCGTTGACCGCGTCGCGCTGGCTGAATCGCTTGGCTTTGCAGAACCCGCGTCCAACAGCCTCGACTCCGTCTCTGACCGCGACTTCGCCGCCGAGTTTTTATTCTGCGCCACGCTGACGGGAGTCCACCTCAGCAAACTTGCGGAGCAGATCGTCCTTTACACCAGCGCCGAGTTTGGCTTCTTTGAACTCTCCGACGCCTACTCGACGGGTTCGAGTCTCATGCCGCAAAAGAAAAATCCTGATGTGTTTGAACTCACTCGCGGCAAGGCAGGCACGTTGATTGGCTTGCTCACAGGCTTGCTTGCCACGCTCAAAGGTCTACCCTCGACCTACGACAAGGATTTGCAGGAAGACAAGGCTCCCGTCTTTCAAGCGGCGGATACCCTGCTGATGATGTTGCCTGTCCTCGCGGGCGCGATTCAAACCATCACCGCCAAACCTAAACGGATGCGAGCCGCAATTGACTCGTTCATGATGGCAACCGACCTTGCAGATTATCTCGTCGGCAAGGGAATCCCCTTCCGCGAGACGCACGCCATCGCGGGCAAAGCCGTCCGCGCGGCAGCGGAAAAAGGAATCGGGTTGGACCAAATCTCGCTCGAAGCGTATCAGGCTCTTTGTCCGGCCTTCGAAGCGGACGTGTATCAAGTTTTGGATCCGATGAAGTCCATCGAAAAAAGAAACGCGATTGGCGGCACGAGTCCCGAAGCAGTAAAAAATCAGATTGATGGAGTCAAACGACTCCTGTCGTTTGAAAATTCTTAGTCCAAAGTCTCCTGACTTTGGACTCCATACCCAAAGGAGAAAAATCATGTCTACAGTAAATTGCCCCGAATGTGAAGCCGAAATCACCCTGGATGCTGGAACCGAAGCGGGTGAAATTATCGTCTGCTCCGACTGCGGCGTCGACCTCGAAGTCACCGCTGTCGATCCCGCCGCCGTCCAACTCGCGCCGATGGAACAGGAAGATTGGGGTGAATAGGCGACGGACGATTGACCGTGGACGATGGATGGTCCATGGTCAATCGTCTATTGTCGGTTTGGAGAAATTATGCAACGACGACTCAAAATAGGCGTTTTATATTCCCGCGTGCGTGTCGAAGAAAAGTGGATTTTCGGCGCGATGGAGAAGCGCGGCATCGATTACGACCGACTCGATGACCGCTCCATCCACTTTGATTTGGATGACCCGAAGCAGTGGCAGGGATACGATGCGGTGCTGGAACGCAGCATCAGCTATAACAGCGGACTCTACGCCCTGCGCCTGCTGAATGCCTTTGGCGTGCCGACGGTGAATACTGCGTCGGTGGCGGAGATTTGCGGCGACAAGTTGATGACCAGCGCCGCGCTTGCCCGTGACGGAATCCCCCAGCCTCACAACGCGACGGCGTTCACCCCCGAAGCCGCACTCGAAGCGATTGAAGCCATGGGTTACCCTGTGGTTTTGAAACCCGTCGTCGGTTCGTGGGGACGATTGCTGGCGAAGGTCAATGACCGCGACGCGGCGGAGGCAGTGCTGGAACACAAATCCACGCTGGGCTCGGTACAGCATTCGGTGTTTTACATTCAGGAATACATTGAGAAACCGGGACGCGACATCCGCGCCATTGTCATCGGTGACCGCGTGTTGACGGCGATGTATCGCAAGTCGGAACACTGGATCACCAACACGGCGCGCGGCGGCGAGGGCGAGTTGTGTCCCATCACGCCCGAAATCGAAGAACTCTGTTTGAGGGCAGCCAAAGCAGTCGGCGGCGGAGTCCTCGCTGTGGATTTGGTCGAACACCCCGAAAAAGGGCTCGTGGTCAACGAGATCAATCACACAATGGAATTCCACACCATGCAGCCAGTCAGCGGAATCGACATCGCAGGTGAGATTGTGGAGTATGTGGTCGGCGTGGCGAAAGAGAAGGTCTGACGCTTTTGTGCCGTCTTCTTTTAAAAACGCGCTTTTTGTGCTTTTTCCTTTAGTTCAGACCAGTGTTGGCGAACTTCCCCCTCAGGCAGGCCCAGCCAATGGATGGCATCAAGGTCGTTGTGGAAAATTCCAAAATTCGAGATGGCATCCAGCGAAAGAAGTTTTATGGTTTCTCCAAGGTGTCTCAATCCCGCATTTGTTGTGAACACCGCAGTCCGACCGACCTCCTTGCCAATTTGTTTTGCCTCTTTATATTTGCGAATGGCCAGTTCCAGGTCAGACACCGACGTGTCGAGGTCGGCATTCAAGAAGTCAATAATAACCCTGGTTTTGTTTTGTAACCGCGGATCAAGCAGAGCCTGATCTCCGACTTTGAAGAAATCGGTTGGGGTCACAACTCCAGTGCAGACATAAATGACCAGGTTTAGTTCAGGAAATATATCGTAGGTAACAGGCATTTGTCCTCATTTAAACTTCATACCAGGATTATATAGGTTAAGGAGCATCATGACAACAGTATCTATCATCGGCGGTTCGGGATACGGCGGCGGCGAGTTGCTACGCCTGCTGCTCGGTCATCCCAACGTGGAAATCAAACAGGTGACTTCGCGCTCGCGTGTGGGTGAATACGTGTACCAGACTCATCCCAACCTGCGGAAGAAAACTCAACTGAAATTCAGCGACCCCTCGCAGTTGGAGCCTGTGGATGTGCTCTTCCTCGCCCAGCCGCACGGACAGGCACAAAAACACATCGAAGAGTATGCCAAACTCGCGCCGAAAATCATCGACCTCGCGGCGGACTTCCGCTTGCGCGACGCGGACTTTTACGAAAAATGGTACGGCGAGAAACACGTCGCGCCCGAGTGGCTGGGCAAGTTTGTGTACGGACTTCCCGAACTGCATCGCGCCGAAATGGCGGCGGCGAATTATATCAGCGGAGTGGGATGCAACGCCACGGCGAGCAACCTTGCGCTGCTGCCGCTGGTCAAAGCGGATTTGATCGATCTGTCCGCGCCAGTCATTATCGAAATCAAAGTCGGCTCCTCCGAAGGCGGCGCGGAAGGAAACTCTGGTTCGCTTCACGCCGAACGCGCCAACGTCATTCGCACGTTTTCGGCGTTTGGTCACCGTCATACGGCGGAGGTGATTCAAGAGATGGGCGTCAAAGATATTTCACTGACCATGACTGCTGTGGATTTAGTCCGCGGCGTGCTGGCGACGGCTCACGCCAAGGTCAAGCCTGGGGTGGCGACAAAAGATTTGTGGAAGGCTTATCGCGCAGTGGCGAATGAAAACCCGTTCGTGCGTGTGGTCAAGGAACAGCGCGGAATCTACCGCGTGCCTGAACCCAAGATTTTGGCAGGCTCAAACTACGCCGACCTCGGCTTTGAACTGGACGAGAGCAACGGTCACATTGTGGCGATGTGCGCCATCGACAACCTGATGAAGGGCGCGTCTGGCACGGCGGTTCAGTGTCTCAACCTGATGATGGGCTGGGATGAAACGCTGGGGCTGGAGTTTGCGGGGTTGCATCCGATCTAGGTAACAGGTAAACAGGTACACAAGTATGCAGGCACACGGCCACTCACATGTTTACCTGTTTACGTATCTACTTGTTTACATGTGTATCTGCACCACGAGGATAAAAGATGAACAATGAAATTACTGTCGTAAAACTCGGCGGCACGGAAGGCGTGGATTTTTCTGCGATTTGCACGGATGCTGTTGATTTGTTGAATCAAGGCAAAAAGCTGGTCTTCGTGCATGGCGGGTCGGCGGAAGCCAACGCCCTTGGCGAAGGGCTGGGGACTCCGCCCAGGATGATTACCTCACCTTCGGGCTACACCTCCCGCTATACCGACCGCAAGACGCTGGAAATCTTTTTGATGGCGGTCAATGGCAAGGTCAATTCACTGTTGACCGAGCAGTTGCAGATGCTGGGCGTCAACGCCTTTGGCTTATGCGGACTCGACGGCAGGCTGTTGCAAGCCATTCGCAAGGAATCGGTGCAGAGCATCGAGAACGGCAAGCGCAAAATTATCCGCGACGATTACACGGGCAAGATCGAGAAAGTGAACAGTGAATTGTTGCTGATGTTGTTGAGCGCGGGATACATGCCCGTGATTGCGCCAGTTGCCGTCAGTGAGAAGGGCGAGGCGCTCAACGTGGACGCAGACCGCGCGGCGGCGATGGTGGCATCTGCGCTCAAGGCGAAGAACCTGCTGTTGCTCACCGCCGTGCCCGGGCTGATGAAAAACTTCCCAGACGAGTCCACGCTCATTCGGCAACTGCCGCAGAGTCAACTTGCGGCGGCGAGCGAAGCGGCTCAGGGTCGCATGAAGAAGAAAGTCCTCGGCGCAGAAGAAGCGCTTCAAGGCGGTGTGAGTCGCGTCATCATTGCCGATGGGCGAATCCAAAATCCAATCTCGAATGCGCTTAATGGTAACGGAACGGTGATTCAATGAACACACAACAAATTATCGATACTGAAAACAAACACACTTCTGGCGTGTATGCCAAGCAGACCTTGACCATCGTGCGCGGACAAGGCGCGTCATTGTTCGATGCGGACGGCAATGAATATCTCGATTGCTCATCGGGACATGGCGTTGCCAACCTCGGTCACGCCCACCCGAAGATTGCCGAGGCGCTCTACAGACAGGCGAATACGTTGATTACATTGTTCGAGTCCTTCCCCAACGATCAGCGCGCCATATTGATGGAAAAAATCACGGCGCTGGTTCCTGGCTTGGATAGGGTCTTCTTCTGTAATTCAGGAACCGAGGCGGTGGAAGCGGCGTTCAAGTTTTCGCGCATTTCAACGGGGCGCAAGAATTTCATCGCCGCCATGCGCGCTTTTCATGGAAGAACCTATGGCTCGCTCTCAGCAACTTTCAACAAGAAATACCGCGAGGGCTTCGAGCCGCTTTTGCCCGGCGTGTCGCATGTCTCGTATAACAACATCGAAGCGCTGGAGAAAGCCGTCAACGAGGAAACCGCCGCCGTGATTTTGGAAGTGGTGCAAGGCGAGGGCGGAGTCTATCCCGCTTCTGCGGAATACATTCAGGCGGCGCGGCGGATTTGCGACGAGCGCGGCGCGTTGCTGATCGTGGATGAAATCCAGACGGGCTTTGGGCGCACAGGCAGGATGTTTGCGATTCAACACTTTGGCGTGACACCCGACCTGCTGACCTGCGCCAAGTCTTTGGCGGGCGGCGTGCCGATGGGCGCGGTGCTGATCGGTGAAAAAGTGAAGAACCTTGTGCCGGGCGTGCATGGCTCGACCTTTGGCGGGAATCCGCTTTCGTGCGCGGCGGCGAACGCGGCGTTGGATGTCATCCTCGGCGAAGACCTGCCCGGTCAGGCGGCGGCGAAGGGCGCGTACCTCGTCGAGAAATTGAAGAAGATCGAATCGCCCAACATCCGTGAAGTGCGCGGACTTGGACTGATGGTCGGGATCGAGATGAAGCAAAAGGTGACGGGGTATATCAAGGCGCTGCAAGAGAAAAAGGTCATCGCCTTGAACGCAGGGTTAACCGTGATTCGCCTCCTGCCGCCGCTGGTCATCACCTACGAGCAGATTGACCGTTTGGTCGAGGCGTTGATCGAAGTTCTAAATCAGACGACGGACGATGGACAGTAGACGATGGTCTGCTGTCCACGGTCTATCGTCAAGGATTTGATATGAGCGATACTTTAGTCGGTCTTGTCTCCCAATACAGCCCGTCGGGACAGGAACGCGGCGCGGTGGAATGGCTTGTGGCGCGGATGAAGTTGCTGGGCTATGATGATACCTTCATCGATGACGCGGGCAACGCCGTCGGCGTGATGGGGCGGGGTGGACGGCAAGTGATTCTGCTCGGTCATATCGACACGGTTCCCGGTGAGATTCCCGTCCGCGTGGATGACGGTGTTTTGTACGGGCGCGGTTCTGCCGACGCCAAAGGTCCGCTGGCGAGTTTCACCGACGCGGTCGCCAAAGTCGGCGTGAAGGACGGCTGGCAGTTCGTGGTCATCGGCGCGGTGGAAGAGGAACGCAACTCGGAGGGGGCGCGGTTTGCCGCAGGGCAGTACAAACCCGAATTTGCCATCATCGGCGAGCCAAATCAATGGGATCGGGTTGCGCTGGGTTACAAAGGCAGCGCGTGGGCAGATGTGACGGTCAGGCGTGAACAGGCTCACACGGCAAGTGGGGAAATCACCGCGGCGGAGGCGGCGGTCGAGGCGTGGCTCAAAATCAAGGTGTATGTCGATGCGTTCAACGCCGACAAGCCCAAAGCCTTCGATAAACTCCTGCTTACTTTGCGCGGCATGGAGTCAGGTTCGGATGATTTCGAGCAATGGGCGCGGCTAAAGGTTGGAGTCCGCTTGCCGGTGGAAGTCCCACCTGAGGCTTGGTATCAAATATTAAACGAGACCCTAAGGGTTTCTGAAACTCTTAGGGTCTTAGTCGAACCTGTTGGGTTCGCCATCCCCGCCTGGGGCTGCGAGAAAAACACTCCGCTGGTACGCGCCTTCTTGAGCGGAATCCGCTCACAGGGCGGCGAGCCGCGCTTCGTCTACAAGACGGGGACAGCAGATTTGAACATCGTCGCTCCCGTCTGGAAATGTCCCGCGCTGGTGTATGGTCCCGGCGATTCCGCGCTCGACCACACGCCAAACGAACATGTCAGTTTGGACGAGCATCGAAAGGCTGTCGATGTTTTGAAGGCGGCTTTGGAAAAATTAATATCATAGGTTTCGATCTGCCTGAACAACATGATTACCCCCAAATTTAATCTGGACGCAGAAAAACGCTGATGCGGTGAAGAGAAAATCCGCCGACGCGGTCCGCGCCACTCAGATCGACACCCTTTTGCCGCGCTTCAACCCAGGCAAAGAGTTCAAGAAGACGCTGGCAACCGTCGAGTACGAAAAAGGCTCACTGGTCAGCGCCCCGCCCGAAGGTTAAAACCTCTCAAGGAAGGATTC
>CAILWD010000555.1 GCA_903837815.1 uncultured Chloroflexota bacterium
ACGAAGGGATAGCGGAACCCTTTCTCTGCTGTCGGGCGCTTTGTTTTGCTTGAGAATCTCGCCGCAATCCACCCGCAGGAGTAAGGACGTGGCGGGAGACAAGGCCGGCGGTTCAGGGTTGCCCCGCTCCGCTGGGCCGGGGAGAATCCGAACCAGATTGCCCATTCGGACGCTTGAAGGTGGCGAGGCGAAGCACAAGTCCTGTTTGGCCAGAACGGACGCTTCATGGCCAATCTGGGTTCGAGCGAGGTGGACAGGGTTTCCGGGCGGCTCTTGGTGCACACCCGTGCCAGCCGGGCCCCTTGAAACCAACAAAACCGGCCCCCTTCATGGCCGGGATCACGGATTAATCAAGTTGGCCCCAGGGATGTTGCGATGAATACAAACCCGTTTCGATTACTGCCCGCAACGTCGGGAATTGCGCTCATCCTGGCCGGATTGTGCACGGCGCCTTGTTTAATTTCAGGATGTTCGAGCGGGACCGTGATGGCGTCCAAGCCATGCTGCGCAGAGGAACCCAGGCTGGTCACGGTTCTGGGCTATGGCAGCCGGGCAAAGTATTCCAAGCTGTCCGAGTCGGATCAAAAAATCATGGCCATGCGCGACGCCAAGGAGGACGCTTTCAGAAATTTGCTGGAGCGTTTTGGCGTTGTGTCCATCAAGTACTCCTCCAGGCAGGAATTGCTCAGCAGCGAGGGCATCGGAAAATCGTCCTTGTTGGAAATCGAGTCTTCCGGAAAGCTGCAGGGAGTCCGCTTGTTGCAGTTGATCCCCGTTGGGGATGACATGTATGAGGCCAAGCTTGAAGTGGATCTGAATTATTTCAGTGTAAGCAACACCGCATCGCCCGGAAAAAACCTACAGACGAACCCAATCAACCACGCCAACATCATCAACAATAGCGCCGAGGCTGGCGCGACGCCTTACCGTTATATTTCCGAATGAGCCTGCGTTTCGCATTTTTCGGAATATTGCTGCCGGCCATGCTTTTTGGGCAGGCCTCCGCCAACGACGCCTGTCAGTGGGATGGGCTGAAAAAAGCCGTCTGGATCGACGACCTTGATCAGGCAGGCATCAAAATGGCATATCCGCTGCCAAGTGATTTATTCATTCGCGCCCTGACGCCCGATTTGGCTCTTTCCGGCAGGGTCATTGCGGATAACCGCTTCAATCATATGGGTGCGGACAATACCCGAAACGCCCAACAAAGAACCCAGATCAGCATCAAGCCCAGGCTGCTGCTCGGCAACCATGGCAGCGATCTGAAATTGCTGGGCGCCGAGTTTCGCGGAAAAACGGCCGTGACCTTGCAGGTCAGCCTCGTCGACAACTTTTCCGGTGGCGCCGTGCGCGATTTGTATTTCAAAGGCGCCAAGTCGACCCACCCGAAGTGGCTTTCCAATACCCAGTTGGATTTGCATGACCAGACTCTGGAACTGCTGGATGGACTGCTTCCGAATGTACTTGAAGCCATCGTGAAGGAACTGGATTGCATCCCTTATGGCGCCCGGGCAACCGTCACGTCTGAACAGGAGTTGCTGATCGAGGGGGGGCTGAGAAACAACCTGAAGCCCAGAATGACGCTCTCGGTCCTGTCCGTCACGGCACCTCCAGGGAATTCCCCTGCCCAGCCCGGCATCGCTTTTGCCAACAAGGCAGACGTGGTGATCACTTCAGTCAATCCCGGGGTGTCCACGGCCAAGGTGACAAGAGGCAAGCTCCCGTCTTTTCAGCCCCTGATAGTCACCGTGACCGAAAAAGAAAAGCCCCGCCCGGAGGAATGACCGGACGGGGCTGTGCTTTCGTGGGTGAATTTACTTGATCTTCACCATGTTGGCTTCGGGTTTGGGCAATGTGCCGACCACCACCTTTTCCTGCTCCACCTCCGCGAACTCAATCATGAGTTTGCGCGCATCCCGGGCTGGTATGAACCCCTGAGCAGAGGAGGCGATGAGGGACGTTTTGGCGTCAATCAGGCGCGCATTGATCACGACGCCTTCGTAGGTTCTGGTCAGGGTGCCCGTCAAGAAATAATGAATGTTGTATTCATTCTTCAAATCGGCGGGGTTGCGACTGAAAACGTAATCGCCATTGGGCGCCACCGCGATG
>CAILWD010000556.1 GCA_903837815.1 uncultured Chloroflexota bacterium
GCAGAATGACAGCATTTATCGCCGCCAGATCATTTTATTGATTTTCTCCATTTTCATTCCCGTGGTTGGGAATGCGCTCTTCCTGCTCAAACTTCTGCCAATTTACATGGATCCGACTTCCATTTTGTTCATCGTCACCTGCGCGCTCTTTGCTCTGGGGATTTTCCGTTTTCGACTCCTGGACCTGGTGCCGGTTGCCTTGCATCAGGTGGTGGAAAGCCTGGGTGATGTCATTTTGGTGGTGGATCAACTCGATCGTCTGGCGTATATCAATCCGGCAGCCGCGCAGATCTTTGAAAAGGATCGCGCAAAACTGATCGGGCTGCCCGCCATCCAGGCGCTGCCAGTTCTCGCCTCCATCGTAGATCGTAATCAAACAACCGCCGCGTCTCGCTCTGGCATCAGCCTGATCAGATCAGGCTTCCTGCGTCATTACAACGTAGAGATTTCACCCCTCCATGATGCCCGCCAGATACCCAGCGGACGGGTGATCCTGTTGCACGACATCACACTCTTGAAACAGGCTCAAGATTCGCTTCAGCGCGCAGCCATCTCTGAAGAACGCGAGCGCATGACGCAGGAATTGCACGATAATCTTGGGCGGGTGTTAAGTTATCTCTTGCTTAATACCCAGTCCATCCGCGACCAGATCGAGCAGGGTAGTTACACGGCTGCTTTGGGGCAACTCCAATCGCTCAGTTTGATCGCCCAAAGCGCAAGCCAGGATGTGCGCCAATTTATGCTGGACACAAATATACAGGCGGCAGATGCGCACAGTTTTAGTATGGCGCTGAAAGACTATCTGGAACATTTTGAAACCATCACTGGCTTGCGGACGCAGTTGAGCCTGCCGGAAGAATCAATTGATTCGTTAGTCTCGCAGGAAAGTTACTTCGGTTTGCTGCGCATCATCCAGGAATCCCTTGCGAATGTCCGCAAACATGCCCAAGCCAGTCTGGTTCAGATCATTTTTTCTGTGGAAGAGAATGCGCTGGCGGTCGTGATCTCGGATGATGGGGTTGGCTTTGAAAAACTTTCAGACCGGAATGGTTCTGGCTTGGAGATTATCCAGGAACGGGCGCAGCAGGTTGGCGCACAAGCCGTCATCCGTTCCGCTTTGCAGCAGGGAACACAGATTTTGTTGAAATTTCCACGCCTGCAACAAAAAGCGCCAAATCACGAACTGTTGGGGCTGAGAGTGTTGGTGGTGGATATCCACCCATTATTTGCGGAGGGAATTACGAAATTGCTGGCAAGTCGCGGGTTGGATATAGTGGGAATAGCGCGGGATGGCGACGAAGCTGTATGCCTGGCTGCCGAGCTAAAACCAGACCTGGTGCTGTTGGATACGTATCTGCCCCATCAGAGCGGGACGCAGATCATCCAACCCATCAAGGCGAACTCTCCGGCTTCGCAAATTGTGATGTTCAGTTTGAATGCAGAGGATGACGATCTGGTTGAATCCATGCGCGTTGGCGCCAACGGCTTCCTGCTCAAGAACCAACCAACCGAGGAATTTTTTCAAGCGTTGGCAGCCATTCGACGGGGTGAAACACAATTGGCGCCCGGTCTGGCAAATCAACTAGCCCGCCGCCTACGCTCAATCGAATTGGGGCAACCCCGCCAGGAGCAAGCCGCCCAGGCGCTGCAGGCGGCTGGGCTGTCTCAACAGCAGATTGAAATTCTCTCACTTGTCGCAAAGGGCAAACTTTACAAAGAAATTGCCGCTGATCTTAATCTAAGCGAATCATCGATCAAGTATCACAGCGACCGCATCCAGACCCTGTTAAAGCTGTCTAACCGGAGCGAACTGGTTGCGTACGCGATCAAAATCGGGTTGGCGCCCAACCGCAGAGCCGCCCCGAATACGCCCCAATAATCAATCCAAAACAAGTCAGGATGCCTTTTATTGGAAGAAAAAAGTCAGGATACCCTGACTTTTTTTATGCTTTTTTATCGGCGAAAGTACAAAGACAAGGATGGAGAGTAATGACATACTATGCAAATTGGTGATCTATCTTTACTCTATATGGAGAGTTTATGTCAGTAAAAAATTTATTCAAATCTGTTCACTTGTCCGGCAGACGCGGGTTTGCCGCGCTAATGGTTCTGCTGGTGACGGCAGTCACTGCGCAGGCGGCGCGGGCAGGAGCCGGTACCGCTGTTTTGGTTGCCGATATCAGGAGCGGAGCGGCCCCCAGTTCTCCCGGTTACATGACGGTCTTCAACGGCGAGTTGTATTTTGCCGCGGATGATGGCACGCACGGAAAAGAACTGATGAAGTACGATGGCGCCAGCGTTTCGCTGGTGGCAGATATCAGGTCTGGCGCGTCTGGTTCAAACCCTGCCTTCCTGGCGGTCTACAACGGCGCGCTCTATTTCCAGGCTGATGGCGGAACCAACGGGGCAGAACTGTGGAAGTACACCGGCAGCGGCGCTCCGACGGAATATGATCTTCGCCCCGGGAATTTGTTTGTCGGTGGTCCTGCAAATTCTTCATCCCCTATGTATCTGACGGTGTACAATGGCAATCTCTATTTCCAGGCCAGTGACTCAGCCAATGGGGCACAACTATGGAAGTACGATGGCGCCAACGCTACGTTGGCGGCAATTCTCCGATCCGGTGGCTACGATTCAAGCCCTGCCTACCTGGCGGTTTACAACGGCGCGCTCTATTTCTCAGCCAATGGCGGCGCCAATGGCGGTAGTGTCGGAAGCGAGCTGTGGAAGTATGACAGCACGCTCCCCGTAGTTAACGCCACCGCATTAAATCCTACTCCTAATACTAATCCTTCTCTGGTGGCGAATATCAAAATAGTTGGCGATTCACTCCCTTCCTACCTGACGGTGTATAACAATGCGCTCTATTTCAAGGCTAGTGACGGAGACAGCGCACAGGAACTGTGGAAGTTCGATGGCAGCAGCGCTACCCTGGCGAAGGATATTTACAGCGGAAACAATTCTTCAAACCCTTCCTACCTGGCGGTTTACAATGGCGCGCTCTATTTCTCAGCCACAGATGGGAGCGCCGCAGGGATTGAGCTGTGGAAGTACATCAGCGACAGTAATACAGCTGTGCGGGTGTCGGATATCAATCCATCTGGCAATTCAGGGATTGGTTACCTGGCTGCCTATAATGGTACGCTTTACTTTCAGGCGTATGCTGGTGGTTCGGATTATGAATTGTGGCAATATACCTCTAACGCGCCAGCCGTCGCAGCGAACAGTTTGGATGTCAATTATACGGGGACAGGGCCAAGCGCCTTCACAGTCACGTTCAGTGAAGAAGTCTACAACCCCGCAGGCGACGCTGACGCCGATGATGTGACCAATCCGAACAACTTTATGCTGATCGAGAAGGGCGCGAACAAAACCATGGATACGGTCTCGTGCGCTGGCGGCGTGCAGGCTGATGATACGAGGGTCACTGTGGCGAGCGTGTCCTATATCAACCCCGTCGCTATTGTGACATTATCAGACGCGCTTCCCGCCGGCGACTACCTCCTGTTCGTTTGCGGCACCACCTCCATTGTTGACCTGTTTGGGAATCCGATCAATAGCGGGGTGGATTCCACCTACACTATCACAGTCGGAGGCAGCAGCGCGAGCGTGAGCGCCAGCGCCAGAGATTTATCAAGCGCTGCAAGCCTGCCTAAAACTGGTTTTGCTCCGCACAAGATCAGTTCTCTGCCAGCTCAACCCGCAGAGTCGGCCTACTCTGCCATGGGTGACTTGTGGCTGGAGATTCCTTCTCAAAAGGCGCAGGCAAACATTGTCGGCGTGCCGCAAGTCAATAACAATTGGGATGTCACCTGGCTGGGAAATGACGCCGGGTGGTTGAATGGTACTGCCTTCCCAACCTGGGAGGGGAATTCGGTGCTCACTGCGCACGTCACTAATGCAGACGGCTTGCCGGGCCCCTTTGCCAATCTCAAGAATATGAAGTACGGCGACCAAATCATCGTCCATTTATATGGCGAAAAATATACATTTGAAGTCCGTAGTACGCGTTTAACCAGCCCGTACTCCACCAGTTTTGCTTATAAACATCTTGACGGTCACGCTTATCTGACCCTCATTACGTGTCAGTCTTACAACTCTGACAGCGATGTATATACGTACCGCCGCATTGTGCGCGCTGTGTTGGTCAAGGTGGAAACCGAATAGCCAAGTTTATAAAACAGAAGCACGACGGTTTTATTGCTGGCATCCGACACTTCAAATAGGGCATAGCAGGGGATAAAGAAATTAATACCAGACAGTTTTAGAACGAGTCTCGAAGCGCTGGAGAGCGATTCGAGACTCGTTTCTGCAATTTACGGGCGATTGAAACATACAAACAAAAAAAGACCGTATCCGCAAGGACACGGTCTTCAATTACTTAGTCTAATCCAACTTCCCCGTCACCATCGCCATCTTGACTTCGCCGATGACCCGCGTGATCTTGATCTCACGCGGACAGGCTTCGGTGCAGTTGTACGCGGTGTGACAGCGGGCTATGCCGTCGGTCTCGCTCAAGATGTGCAGGCGCTCGGCGGCGGCTTCGTCGCGGTCATCGAAGATGAAACGGTGGGCGGTGACAATCGCAGCGGGACCATAGTAGTTGCCGTTCGCCCAGTACGAGGGACAGGATGTGGTGCAGCAGGCGCACAGGATGCACTTGGTCGTCTCGTCGAAGCGGGCGCGGGCTTCGATGCTTTGCAGGCGTTCGCGTCCGTTTTCGGGGAGCGGCGAGTTGTTGATGAAATATGGAAGCACTGCTTTGTAGTTGTCGAAGAACGGCTCCATATCCACGATCAAGTCCTTGACGATCTTCAAGCCAAGCACAGGCTCGACGGTGATCTTCTCACCCACGTCGCGGACAAGGGTCTTGCACGCCAGCATGTTGCGCCCGTTGATACGGATCGCGTCCGAGCCGCAGACGCCGTGCGCACAGGAACGACGGAAGGACAACGTCCCATCGTAATTGCCTTTGATGTATTCGAGCAAATCCAGCACGCGGTCATTCTCGGCTCCTTCGACCTTGTAGACTTCGTAGTGTCCGCGCTTGTCTTTCTCAGGATTGTATCGGAAAACTTTGAGTGTAATTTCCATGCTCGCCTCTTAATAAACCCGCGCCTTGGGTTGATATTTGGTAATCGTCACCGGCTTGTAGCCAATCTCAAGTTTGCCATTCTTGTTCCAGATCAGGGTGTGCTTGAGCCAGTTCACGTCGTCGCGGTCCGGGTAGTCTTCACGGCAATGTCCGCCGCGGCTTTCCTTGCGGTTGACCGCGCTTGCCGCGATCACTTCCGCAATGTCCAGCATGTTGCCGAGTTCCCAGGCGTTCAATAGTTCGGTATTGAAAATCCTGCCCGTATCCACCACCTTCACTTCCTTGAAACGCGACTTCATCTCGCGCACCTTTTCCAACGCCGAAAGCATGTCCTTCTCGTTGCGATAAATGCCCACATCAGCAAACATGAATTTCTTCAACTCGGTGGAAAGTTTGAAGACGTTCTCCTTGCCTGAACCGTTTTTCAAGGTTTCGAACTGCGCCTTCGAAGTTGATTCCGCTTCGGCGGGCAGAGTCTCAAACCCAGTTTGATTCGCGTACTCCGCCGCCTTGAGTCCCGCATACTTGCCGAAGACCACCAGGTCAAGCAGTGAGTTCGTGCCGAGACGATTTCCGCCGTGGACTGAAACGCAGGCACATTCGCCCGCCGCATACAAGCCAGGGAAGGGCGTGTTCTTGTCGTCGATGACCACTTCGCCAAACTTATTGGTGGGGATACCGCCCATCGTGTAATGCGCCGTCGGCTGGATGGGCATCATCTGGGTGACAGGATCAACTCCGAGGTAGACGCGGCAGAAGTCAACGATGTCGGGGAGTTTCGCCAAAATCTGCTCACCCGTAATGGCGTAGGGCGAACCGTCGAGGTTGGTGCGTCCATCGAGCGCCGCGTACTTCATGACGGATTCAGGGCGGACATCCAGATAAACGTAGTTCTGTCCGTTTACGCCGCGCCCCTCGCGGATTTCGGTGTAAATCGCCCGGCTGATCACGTCACGTGAAGCAAGGTCTTTGACAGTTGGCGCATACTTCGGCATGAAACGTTCGCCTGCGCCGTTGATGAGGATGCCGCCTTCGCCGCGCACGCCCTCGGTGATGAGGATGCCGAGTTTGTAAATACCCGTCGGATGGAACTGGAAGAATTCCATATCTTCCATCGGGATGCCGTGACGAAGGAGAATCGCCGCGCCGTCGCCGGTGTAGGCATAGGCGTTGGATGTCACCTCGAAGATGCGACCGTGTCCGCCTGTGGCGAAGATCACCGCCTTGGCATGGATGACGTGCAGTTCACCCGTTGAGAGTTCCACTGCCACCACGCCCGCTGTCTTTCCATTTACTTGAATGAAATCCAACACTTGGAATTCATCGAAGAAGTTGACCTTGTTCTTCAAGCACTGCTGGTACAGCGTTTGCAGGATCATGTGACCCGTGCGGTCGGCGGCATGTGCCGCGCGGCGGACAGGTTTGCCAGTCGCATTGTTGGTATGCCCACCAAACGGACGTTGTGAAATCTTGCCATCGGGAGTTCGGTCGAAGGGCAGTCCCATGTGCTCGAGTTCATACACAGCATTGACTGCTTCCTGACACATGAACTCGATGGCATCCTGGTCGCCGAGATAATCGGAACCCTTGACCGTGTCGTAGGTGTGCCATTCGGGCTTGTCTTCTTCGATGCTGCCAAGCGCCGCGCCGATGCCGCCCTGTGCCGCGCCCGTGTGCGAGCGGGTGGGATAAAGTTTGCTGATTACCGCAGTCTTCGCCGTCCTGGATGCGTACAAGCCAGCCATGAGACCCGCGCCCCCCGCTCCGACCACGACCACGTCAAATTGATGAGTTTTTGCCATGAATTACTCCTGGGAATATCCACACCACAAAGTGTCACAAAGGGGCACAAAGGTTCTTTGGAGGTTCCTTTGTGACACTTCGTGTCCTTCGTGGTTCATAATTTACGAAGTCCAGAGCACGTACACCCCAATAACGGTGACAGACGCCAGCATTACCATGCTCAGCAGGCGGACAATTTTTCTGCCGGTTGCGCCCGCGATGTAATCGTCAGCGATGACCACCAACC
>CAILWD010000557.1 GCA_903837815.1 uncultured Chloroflexota bacterium
GCCCAGGTCGTGTTCACCGGTGCGGATACCCCCGCGGTCGCTGACGTTGCCCAGGAAAAGGGCAAATGGGGCGTCACCTATGACTGGTACGGTTCCTGCAAAGTGGATGCTTGTTTGACCGCTCCCTACTGGGTCTGGGGTCCCGTCTATGCCGACATCACCGAAAAAGTGATCGCCGGAACCTATGTCCCCGGTTGGGATTACTTCGACGCTGAAACCGGCGCCCTGGGTCTCTATGGCTTCATGGAAGGCCAGGAAATGCAGCCCGGCGTGAAAGACCTCGACCCCGAAGTGATTGCCATGGTCGAAGAAACCCTCGCCCAAATGCTCGCCGGCGAGTTCACCCGTTTCGATGTCTTCACCGGACCCATCAACGACAATCAGGGCAACGTGGTTCTGCCCGAAGGTCAGGCGCTCGAACAGGTTGACCTCGACGCCTTCCCCGAATTCGGTCTGCCCTGCTCTGTCGATGTTTGTATGAAGTGGTGGGCTGAAGGCATTACCGCCGAACTGCCCCAATAGTTCTTTGCTTTCAAGGGCTGGAATCCCTCCGGGGTTCCAGCCCTCTTTTATCCATGCAGTCTGTTCGATTAATAGAGAACGATGGCTTTATCGCAGGAGTGACTCAGTGACACAGACAACACCTCCCACATCTGAAACGCTTGCCGTTGAAATGCGCGGCATTGTTAAGAAGTTTCCCGGCGTGCTTGCCAACGACCATGTGGATTTCGAATTGCGCGCCGGTGAAATTCACGGCTTGCTTGGCGAAAACGGCGCGGGAAAAAGCACGCTTATGAACGTCCTGGCTGGTTTATACCGGCAGGAAGCAGGAATTATCAAAGTAAAAGGCAAACCCGTGGATTTTTATTCCCCGCGGGATGCAATCAAATCCGGGATCGGCATGATCCACCAGCACTTCATGCTGGTTCCCTCTCAGACCGTCACTGAAAACGTGCTCCTGGGTTTGGATGATCCGCGCTTTTTCATGCGCCTGCCGGAATATGACGCAAAAGTCGCGGCAGTCGGCGAACGATTTGGCTTGAAGGTGGACCCGAAAGCCAAAATCTGGCAGTTGTCCGTCGGCGAGCAGCAGCGCGTGGAATTGCTCAAGATGCTGTACCGCGGCGCCAACGTCCTCATCATGGATGAGCCGACCGCTGTGCTCGCGCCGCAGGAAATCGAAGGTTTATTCGAAATCCTGCATTCGATGGTGGCGCAGGGCAAGTCGATCATTTTCATCAGCCACAAATTGCAGGAAGTGAGCGCCATCGCCGACCGCGTGAGCGTGCTGCGGCGCGGCGTTTCCACTGCCACGGGCGTCCCCTCGAAGGGCGTGACGCGGCAGGAACTGGCGCGTTTGATGGTTGGGCGCGACGTGGTCTTTGCCCTCGATAAGAAACCCGGCAACCCCGGCAAGGTGGTGCTGGAAGTCAACGATGTTCATGCGGACAACGACAAAGGCTTGCCCGCTCTGCGCGGCTTCTCGCTCAACGTCCGCGCCGGTGAAATTGTTGGCGTGGCGGGTGTGGCTGGCAACGGACAATCCGAACTGTCGCAGGTCATCACCAGCCTGCGAAAATGCAAGCAGGGCAACGTGCTATTGAACGGCGATAATCTCAGCGCGCACAACACCCTCTTCGGCATCCAGCATGGCATGGCGTACGTCCCCGAAGACCGCAACCACGTGGGCAGCGCTCCCAACCTGAGCGTGACCGATAACGTCATCATGAAAAAATACCGCCAGCCGCCCATTTCGCGCGGGGGAATGCTGGATATGAACGCGGCGACGAAGCTCGCCAAAGAGTTGAAAGAAGCCTACGAAATTGTCGTGCCGAATGTCACCACCCCGGTGCGCCTGCTCTCCGGCGGAAATTTACAACGCGTGATTTTGGCGCGCGAAATTTCTAGCCTGCCCAACTTCATGGTTGCTGTCCAGCCGACCCGCGGCTTGGACGTGGGCGCGATCGAAGGCGTCCACCGCCTGTTGATGGCACAGCGCGAGGCGGGCGCGGCGGTTCTCCTCATCTCGGAAGAGTTGGAAGAATTACTTTCGTTGAGTGACCGCGTGTACGTGATCTACGAAGGAAAGACTATGGGCGAGGTCAAGGTTGGGGGAGCCGAACCAGACGAGAGTTTGATTGAAACCATCGGCTTGATGATGACCGGCACGCCGCTGGATCAAATCCACAAGGAAGGAGTCGGCGCAAATGGCTGAGTCTACTGCTTTGAAGAAGAAGGGCGCGGGCTATAAAATTCGCATCGAGCCACGCCTCGACGTGCCGCCCGCCTGGTACCCGCTTTTGGTTTCGCTGGGCGCTTTGGTGGTTGCCTTGATTTTGGGCGGGATCCTCATCCTGTTTGCGGGCGGCGACCCAATCAAATCCTACCAGCATATTGCCAAAGCCTCATTTGGCGATGTAGGCGTGCTCTCGGATACGATTGTGAAGGCGACCCCTATTTTGCTGACCGCCCTCGCCTGTTCGGTGGCGTTCCGCATGAAATTATGGAACATCGGCGCCGAGGGGCAGTTCATCATGGGCGCGTGGGGCGCGAGCGCCATTGTGCTGGCTCCCGTGCTGCCCGCTGAAACTCCCCGCTGGCTGTTCCTGGCGGTGATGGCGCTGGCTGGCATGGCGGCGGGCGCCGCTTGGGGATTTATCCCCGGCTATCTCAAGGCAAAGTTCAACGTCAACGAAATCATCAGCACTTTGATGTTGAACTACATCTCGATTGCCTGGATGAACTTCTGGATTTTCGGCGTCTGGTCTGAGGGCGGCTTTCAGATGTCGCCCAAGTTCCCGCTCAATGCCTGGCTGCCCCGCCTGGCGGAGTACGCAAAGCAGGTGACAGCTTTTCGCGGGTTGACCACGCACGCAGGCTTGCTGCTCGGAATCGTGGCGGCGGTCATCCTCTGGCTCATTGTGTACCGCAGCCGCTGGGGATACGAAATCCGCCTGATTGGCGATAACCCGCAGGCGGCGAAGTATGCCGGCATCAACATTGCCGCCAACATCGTTTATGTGATGATGCTTTCCGGTGCGCTGGCTGGCTTGGGCGGCATGAGCGAAGTCTCCGGCGTGGTTCACCGCTTGCAGACCGCCCCGGTTGCGGCAGGCTACGGCTTTACCGGTATCATCGTGGCGTGGCTTGCGAAGTTGAATCCGCTGGCGATTGTGATTGTTTCGGTTTTGTTCGGCGCGTTGATTTTGGCGGGACGCGAGATTCAACCCTCCGGCGTGCCGAAGATGATTCAAGGCATCATCCTCGTCTCGCTGATTGCGAGCGATTTCCTGCTGCGCTATCGCGTCCGCATTGTGCGCGGGGAGGAGTAATTTATGGACCCCATTATCATTCTCCAGGCAGGCGTAGCCACCGGCACCGTGCTTTTGTTTGCCACCATCGGCGAAATCTTTGCCGAACGTTCCGGCGTGCTCAACCTCGGCGTGGAAGGCATGATGCTGATTGGCGCGATGACTGCGTTCAGCGTCACCATCAAGACCGGCAACCCGTGGCTCGGCGTGCTGGCGGCAATGCTGGCGGCTGGGCTTATCAGCCAGGTTCACGCCTACATCACCATCACCCTGCAAGCAGACCAGGTGGTCAGCGGGCTGGCGCTCACCTTCCTCGGCACGGGCATCAGCCTTGTGCTGGGCGAGGGCTTGAGCAAGGCTGGCACGGTTTCCCTGCTGCCCAATTTCTCGATCCCCCTGCTTTCGCAGATCCCAATTTTGGGACCGATTCTGTTCACCAAGCAAAGCGTGCTGGTTTACATCGGATACCTGTTCACGCCGCTGACCTGGTACTACATCAACCACACCCGCCCCGGCTTGAATCTGCGCTCGGTGGGTGAATACCCGTCTGCTGCCGATTCGCTTGGCATCAGCGTCTTCCGCCTGCGCTATTTCTACGTCTTCGTCGGCGGGATGCTGGCGGGACTGGCGGGAGCCACCATCAGCCTTGCCGTTGCTCCGGGCTGGTTCAGCGAGTTGACCACCGCCGGACAAGGCTGGATCGCCGTCGGTCTGGTCATCTTCGCCCAGTGGGACCCCGTCCGCGCAATGTTTGGCTCGTACGCCTTCGGCGCGCTCCGCCGCCTGATTTTGGACATCCAAGGACCGACCATCATCTTCGGCTTTGCCAATCCCTTCTACTACAACCCGTACTGGGGATTCTTCCTGCAAATGTTGCCGTACGCCTTCACCGTCATCGTGCTGGTGATTGGCTCGCGCGAAGCCATGCGGAAGCGCCTCGGCGCCCCCGCCGCACTCGGCAATCCCTATATCCGTGGTGAACGCGGTAAGTAATGGATAACGTAATATCGGGGCGGCAGACACCGCCCCGATTTTTTATAATCTGTGCGTGCCCTTTTTTCTTCCCCACAATAAGAGCAATAAACCCGCCAGCATAAAGGCTGTCCCAGCACAAGGAACTTCCCAGTCTGTCAGGTTGATAGCGCGTGCGCGCGGCTCGGTCAAATTTCGGAAAGGCGTGGCGGTTAGAGTTTCGACATAAACCGGCTGTTCGCTGGGCGTAGCCGTTGATGTGACTATGGTAGCAGAAGGGATGGGGGTATACGTGGAGATAACGGCAAATGTTGGAACAGGTGGCATTGCGAAAAGAGAGGGAGTTTTTTCATGCTCGCCCACATTGGGAGATGACAAGGATGAGATCAATTTCAAGGCGGAGTCCATTTGAATCAATCCGAAGCCGTACTCGTAATCAAATCCTGCCGCCCCCAGATCCTTTGCGGAAGTCTTCATCTGGGACTCTACCAAAGCCGAAGAACCATTACCCGGAATTCCATATAAGACCGCTGCCAAACCAGAAACATGGGGAGCCGCCATCGAAGTGCCGCTGTTATATCCGTACCCATTGCGGGTGGTTGAGTAAATCAGCAAACCCGGCGCCATCAGGTCCAGCGCCTCACCGGTGTTTGAATTTGGCACATGATTATCGTTGCTATCCACTGCGCCTACCGCAATGACGGGCGGATACAATGCCGGATACAAAATTGTCCCGCCGCTATTACCTGCAGCCGCCACAAGGATCACGCCTCTTTGATGGGCATAGTTGACCGCGTCCCGCAGCGCTTGCGAGTCATTGACGCTGCCCAGGCTGAGGTTGATGACCTGCGCGCCTTGATTCGTTGCCCATATAATTCCTTCCGCGACACCTGAAAGTGGACCGACCCCCAACTGTCCCAACACCTTAACCGGCATGATGCGCGCGCCCCACGAAACACCGGCCACCCCAATACCGTTATTGCTCGAGGCGGCTGCAATTCCCGCCACATGCGTCCCGTGGCTTTGAAGGTTATCATCCTGTGGAATGGCGTCATCATCGATGAAGTCATAACCAGGGACGATTTTCGCGGCCAGGTCAGGATGAGCAAGTTCGACGCCTGTATCCAGAATTGCAATGGTAACTGAGGTTGATCCTGTGGAATAATTCCAGCCTTGCGGCGCACGAATGTTCTTCAAACCGTATTGAAATGCGAAATTTGGGTCAGCAGGGGTGATGTCTGCGGCAAAAGCCATGAAATTTGGCTCTGCATAGCGCGTTTGCGGACAAGCGGAAATTGCCGCAATCGCCTCCGCAACCCTGCCATCGGGGACTTGAATCACCCACACGCCAATCTCTTCGATAACGGAAATGGACTCCGCGCCCGACGGGAAAAGACATTGATTGATTTCCGCTGTCGAGGCAGACTTTCGAAAGCGGATAAGAATTTCATCGGATTTATATGTTCCTGAAAAAGCCGCCTTTTGCTCCTCGACCTGCGGTGTGGCTGAACTTTCTGGAAACTCCGATGGAACTACAGAGGGAGTCTGTATCATTGTCTCCGTTCCAGGCATTGTGGATTCAGGAAACGGGGTTTCCGAAAATGTGGCAATAACCGGAAGCAAAGTCTCTTCTGGGAGAGGCGTTTCTGTAATTACAACCGTCGGTTCGGAACTCGGCGTTCCCTCCTGTCTGGCTGAAACCCCATGCCCATGGAAATTCATTCCCGCAAGGCAAATCAAAGCCAGCCACAGAATGGCGCGCTTCCCAAAGCAGGAGACGGGTCCTTTTCTATTCATCTCAGTCATTTTATAATAAATGTTTCGAACGAGAAAGCCATAGCGCAAGTTCGATTTATGGTATGATAAATTGAATTTCACAGTACAACATTAAAGGTGCGTAATGAATTTTTTGCAGAAAAACAAATCAGCGTTTGTCATCTTGTTGATGGTTGGATTTCTTGTGGCAATCCTATCTCTCTTCTTTTCGGGGATCCCTGATCCTGACTCCTCCTCAACCCCGACAGACAGCATGTTTCAGCCCATGAGTTTAGCCACTTCAACCGGAAATGCCCCCTCTCTTTCTGAGGTGGCTCCCATGCCCAATTTGCCTCCAGGCACCCTGCCCGCCCCTCCCGAAAGCGGACAGACCGTTATTCAGTCGACAGATGTTCCGCTGCCGCCCACCGTTCAGTTTTCAGTGACAGAGGTATTCCCCGGCACCGACGCTCCACCTCCGCCAACTGCCAATTTTGTGGATGATGGACCTCCAGGCACCGACTTTCCGCCCCCCCTCACATTCGTCCCACTGCCCACAGAAACCCCGCCGTCCGGAAATGGGCCGCCTCCCGGATCCTAACTGTCTTTCGAACAACAATTTACCGCATATTTTGGACGTCTCGCAGTTTGGTTTCTTTCTTTTCATCGACCTGCCAGGCGTCCCTGTTTTCAATCCAAACTTTCCCAGAGGTTACCTTGGCTTCCTCCCATTCCAGCATAAAAACTTCGACACAGATGAATTTCCTTGTATTTGGCGCAGGCGCCATAGGGACATATTTTGGAGGCTCCCTTATCCTTGCGGGGCACCAGGTTGTTTTTGTTGAACAACCAAAGGTGGTGGACGAATTACGCCAGCACGGTTTAAGGCTTGACCTGAC
>CAILWD010000558.1 GCA_903837815.1 uncultured Chloroflexota bacterium
AATTCCCCGATCTCGATGTCACCATTCGCGGCGCGGTATCCATCGCCCGCCGCGCACAAGACCCGCTCGCAGAGTTGGTCAAGATCGACCCCAAATCCATTGGCGTCGGAATGTATCAGCATGACGTGGATCAAACCGCCCTCGCGCACACCCTCGACGGCGTGGTCGAAAGCGTGGTCAACAGCGTCGGCGTGGACGTGAACACCGCCAGTTCCGCGCTGCTGACTCACATTGCGGGCATCGGTCCCAAACTTGCCACCAACATCGTCACACACCGCAACGCCAACGGTCCGTTCAAATCACGCGCCGCATTGAAGAAGGTCACAGGTCTGGGCCCCAAAGCCTTCGAGCAGGCGGCAGGCTTCATGCGGATTCGGGATGGGAAGAATCCGTTGGACGCTTCCGCCATTCATCCTGAGTCTTATCCCATCGCCGAAGCGGTTCTCGCCCGCGCCGCGCTGACAGTTGACTCGCCCATCCCAGAGCGAATCGCCGCCCTCGACTCGCTGACGGCGAAGACTTCGCTCGAAGCATTGGCGGCTGAACTCGATTGCGGCGTCCCCACGCTGAAAGACATCCTCGAACAACTCGTCCGCCCTGGGCGTGACCCGCGCTCCGACACCCCCGCGCCCATCCTCCGCTCTGACGTGCTCAAAGCCGAAGACCTCGTGACGGGAATGCAACTCAAAGGCACCGTCCGCAACGTGGTGGATTTCGGCGCCTTCATCGACATCGGCATCAAAGGCGATGGGCTTCTGCATAAGAGCCAAATTCCGCACGGTACGGTTCTCAAAGTCGGCGACATCATCGATGTGGAGATTGTCAAAATCGAAGCCGAGCGCGGACGGATCAGTTTGGGGTGGGTGAAATAGTTTGCCAATAAAAAACTGTGATGGCTGAAAAGCCATCACAGTTTTTTTATTTTCGAGCCGCCATTTTTCCCTTCGTAGAATCATTTATAAAATCCGCATTTCAATAACGATTATGTCTCCGTCACTTTCGACAGTGACGATTTTGATTTCATGACACCTTTTGCATAAATAATATTCACCGCCTCAAAAGATTGACACTGAAAAACTAGCGGTTATAAATGCGCCACAGAGTCTGCCCAAGACCGTTTCGTTCGTTACGCAGGGATACATCCTGCGGATCGTTCTGAAATGAGAAGTCGATGTCTTCGGGTGGGTTCTTTCATTTTTTAACCCCGGAGGTTTAATTGAACGCGACTTTGAAATTGGGAGAGCATTTTATTTTAGATCTCTCCGACTGCAACCATGAAATTCTCATGGATGGCGAGCGGTCATACTCGCTGTTTGCGCAAGCCGTCCGCGAAAGCGGCTTGACGGTTGTGGATGAGGGGCTTTACAAGTTCAGCCCGCACGGCTTTACCTGCTTTTTGCTTCTCGCAGAGTCGCATGCAAGTTTGCATGCCTGGCCCGAATACAACTACTGCGCCATCGACCTGTTTACCTGTGCCATCGGCAAGGACATGATGCCGCTAATCCAGCGCATCAAAGAGGCGTTTGGCGCGGACGATTTCGCATTGCGCAAACTCGACCGTGAAGCGTCCGTCGAAACCATGATGGCAATTGCCGTGTAGGAGCATCCATGAGCATTTGGTTTACAGAAGAACTGCATCCCTACTATCGCAAGGGAATCCGCGTCAAGCGCACGCTGGCAGATGAACAGACTCAATATCAGCATTTGCAATTTATCGAGACTGAATTTTTCGGCAACGCCATGATCCTCGATGGAATTATTCAACTGACCGAGCGCGACAACATGGGCTATCACGAGATGATCGTCCACGTGCCGATGCTGGCGGTTGGCGCCCCCAAACGGGTCTTGATCGTTGGCGGCGGCGACGGCGGATCGCTACAACAGGTGCTGCGCTACCCGTCGGTGGAGGAAGTGGTCATCTGCGAACTCGACCAGCGGGTGGTGGATTTGTCCCGCGAATATTTTTCCGCGAGCTTCGGCGACCCGTGGGCTGATCCGCGCGCCAAACTGCTTGTCCGCGACGCCTTTGGCTTTCTCGAAGAAAACCCCGGTCAGTTCGATGTCATCATCTCCGACACCACCGACCCCATCGGCATGGCGGAGCGTCTGTTCTCGGATGAGTTCTACAAGCTGATGGTCCGCGCCCTGACCCCAAACGGAGCCGCGTCCACCCAATGCGAGCAACCCTTCTTCGACACGGAATTGATTCAGACGATTTACAAATCCGCCAAAGCGCTGACGAAGAATCCCGCCTATTACTATGCCAACATCCCCACCTACCCCGGCGGCGGAATTGGCTTTATGTACGTCTCGAACACGCCCTGGGAAAATGGCTTGAAGACTCCGTATCCCCCCGGACAGAACAATTACCTTAATCTTGAAATCCACAAGGCGGCGTTTGCCTTGCCGGAGTTTTTCAGGAAGGAATTGTACGGATAAATGCGTAGGGGCGGGGTAATCCCGCCCCTACAGCGTAATTTAATTTCCGCGCACTTCGGGGGTCTTGAAGAACAGGAAGACCAGGTTGAAAAGAATGCCGACGATGGCGGCGAAAACGATGGCAGGGATGCCGTTCGGGAAAAGGAAGGGAACGGGGAAGGGGAAGACGCCGTTCGCAAGCGCCAGGTTGCCGCCAATGCCCGTGATGAGAATCACCGCGCCGATTGCAAGCTGCTTCGGGTCGAAGAGGTTGACCTTCTCCGACTGGATAAGCGCCACGCCCTGCATCCCGATTACGCCGAAGAGGTAGATGCTCAGTCCGCCGACCACAGCCGCGGGCATGGTGTTGACCAGCGCCACGAGTTTGCCGAAGAAGCCGAAGACGATTGCCATGCCGCCCGCCGCCATCAGGACAGCCGTCGAGTAGTTGCGGGTGATCGCCATCAGCGAGTTGTTCTCGCCGTAGTTCGTGCCGGCGCAGCCGCCAAGGAAGCCGACCACAATGTCGTCCGCGCCATCGGCGACGAGGTTCAATCCGATGAGTTCCTTGATATTGTAGGGCTTGCGTTTCATCTCGGCGGCGAGTTCGTCGATGTAAAGGCTCATCTGGTAGAGATGGGCTGTGGATTCAGGTACGGTGGCAATGAAGATCAATGCAATACTGAGCGCCATGCCCCAAGCCTCTCCGCTGGTGAAGGCGGGGAAGGTGAACTTGGGCAGTTCGAGCCAGGCGGCGCTGGCAACCTTGTCAAAGTGAACCAGCCCGAAGGGAATGGCGACGAGGTAGCCGAAAATCGCGCCGAGCAAAATCGGCAGCATTCCAATCAAACCTTTTCCCTGCAAATAGACCGAGAACAGGATGGTCGCAATCATGGTGATGAAAGCCACTGTCCAGGTGGTAGCCGCAACTTCGGGCGCCGCCCAGTTGCCAGCGTTGCCAAGCGCCGCATTCGCCAGCGCAATGCCGATGACCATCGCCATCGAACCCGTGATGATGGGCGGCAGGACTCTGTCCAGAGCGGATTTTCCAACGCGCATGATGAGCATGCCAACGAGGATTTCAAACACGGCGGTCAGGAGGATTCCAACCTGAACTATTTGAACGCCGTCGGGGCAATAGACCTGCGCGGGGTCGTTGAAGCAGGCGGGCGCAAACTTGCTCATGACGGTGATGATGACCGCCATGTAGGAAAAC
>CAILWD010000559.1 GCA_903837815.1 uncultured Chloroflexota bacterium
AAAACAACAAGCCCAACAAGATTTCGGGCGCAAAGACGGGACCACCCTGCGGTGCGTAACCGGCATAGATTCGGCTCAGGTCGAGTTGCGCGATCACACCAATGACAAAGCGTGCCAAGTGGTTCAGAGGCAACGCATTGCGCAGTGTGATAGGTTGGTTGAGTGCGGCTTTGTAATCTGGGGTCTTGAATTGTCGGGTCATATCCAGATTTTATCACAGAGAGCGCATTTTACATCTCTCTCCAACAAACTGCTAGAAACGGTGATTCAACAACTAACCCGGGATCGGAGCAAACACAACTTCACATTTTGTACTATACTGCAAATTCAATTCCTTGTCAAAGACTGGGTTCTAACTGGGGGAAGTTCACCTTGGGGGTAAGTTTGGTATAATGCCGGGCATCCCATTGAGGAGTCCCACCGATGAAAAGCCAAACGAAGAAACTGACCCGTGCCGAAATGAAAGCCGCGTTGCTAGCGAAAGCTGAGGCGACGATTGATGCGTTGTTGCAGTGGACCGAGGAGACGCCCCATCCGAATCTGACGCAAATCGAAGACATTGTGCTCAAGTTGCGCCAGGAATTCGGTCAAGCCTTGGCCGAGACGACGATTCAAGCGCAAGACACAGCGCAACCAGTGAACCTGCCCACCTGTCCCAAGTGTGGTCAGTCCATGCAGCCGAAGGGAAACAAAGACAAAACGGTCGTTTCGCGAGTCGGTGAATTGCCGCTCGCTCGTCAGCATTACTACTGCCCGCGCTGTCAGCACGGGCTTTTTCCCCCTCGATGAACAACTCCAGACTTGGGATGCTGGGTGGAGCGAACAAGTGGCGAAATACGCCGTGTGGCTCTATGCCCAAGTGGATGACCACTGGGCGGAGCAGATTTTGGGGCAGATTGGCGGGATTGTCATTTCAGACACGAGCATTTGGCGGCGGGTGAAGGTCTGGGGCGAGAAAATCAAGGCGCAAGCAGAAGCGCAGTGCGCCACAGCGAATGCGTTGCCCGCGCGGGGGGCCGTGATTCGAGGCCCGGAATCCACAGCGCAGGATATGGGTGTAGCAATGGATGCGGCCAAAATTTACATTCGGGAAGAGGGGTGGAAAGACCTGAAAGCGGGCTGTGTGTTTGAAATTGCGTTGCGCCCCGAACGGGATCAGGAAAGTGGCGAGACCGTGGAGCGCGCTCATGCGGTGGAAAATAGCTACGTCGGATACTTGGGCGGGCCCGCCAAGTTCGGGAGCTTGATGTGGACCGAAGCCATCCGGCGCGGACTGCCGCAGGCGCGAGATAGTGTGGTGCTGGGAGATGGTGCGCCCTGGATCTGGAATTTGGCGGGCGAACATTTCGGAAGCAGTTGGCAAGGGATCGATTGGTTTCATGCCGACGAACATCTTTACCAAGCCGCCCAACTGGTGTGGGGCGAGGGCAGTGCACAAACGATGCGGTGGGTGAAGGGCATGGAACAAGTCCTGTATCAAGGGAATGCCTGGTATGTGGCTGAAACGCTGAAAGGCATTGGGAAAGAGCATCCGAATGTGGCGGACGCGTTGCAGACGGAAGCGGGCTATTTTGAAGGGAACAAACGGCGGATGCAATACCTGGAGTTGCGCGAGAATGGGTTCCCCATTGGCAGCGGCATGGTCGAGAGTGCGTGCAAGCAATTCCGGGCGCGGTTTACGGGAGCGGGCATGCGCTGGAGTCGCGCCGGTGCCGAGCGCTTGATTCCCACCCGCGCCGCCGTCATGAGCCATCGTTTCGATCAGGTCTGGAGCAATGCCTACAACTCACCCCGAAGGTGAACTTCACCCAGTTCAACTCCGCCCTCGCGCACTTTTTGTTACAGCAACCCGAACGCGTGCTTTGCGCCGCGCAACGTATTTTTCATCAACATCGCAATCGTCATCGGGCCG
>CAILWD010000560.1 GCA_903837815.1 uncultured Chloroflexota bacterium
ACGGTCTGGTGACTTTCCCCACCAACAAATGCGACGGCTGGGATAGACCGATTCTGTGCGACACCAAGGTCTTCCAATACGGCGACGCAATTGCCATCGTCTGCGCCGACACGAAGGAACAGGCTTTGGCGGCAGTGGAAAAGGTCAAGGTGGAACTCGAAGTATTGCCCGCCTACATGAGCGCTCCCGCAGCCATGGCAGAGGACGCCATCGAAATCCACCCTGGCACGCCGAATGTCTACTTCGAGCAGGGCGTGGTCAAGGGCGAAGACACCAAGCCTATTATGGAATCCGCCGCCCACGTGGTGGAAGATTCGTTCTACACCCAGCGCCAGCCGCACCTCGCGCTTGAATCCGACATGGGCTTTGCCTACTACGACGAAGACGGTCGCCTGACCATCCACTCGAAGAGCATTGCCGTTTACCTGCACGCCATCATGATTGCCGAAGGCTTGGGACTCGACCCCGCTCAAATCCGCATGGTGCAGAACACGGCGGGCGGAACCTTCGGCTACAAGTTCTGCCCAACTATCGAAGCGTTGCTCGGCGCCGCCTGCATGGCAACCAACCGTCCCGTGTACCTCGAATACGATTACGAACAGTTCATCACCTACACGGGCAAGCGTTCGCCCTTCTTCATGAATATCAAATTCGGCGCGGACAAGAACGGCAAACTCCTCGCCATGGAAACCGATTGGTCGGTTGACCACGGCGCGTACTCCGAGTTCGGCGACCTGCTGACTCACAAGGGCGCGCAGTTCATGGGCGCGGGCTACGACATCCCGAACATTCGCGGACTCGGTCGGACGGTCTGCACGAACCATGCCTGGGGTGCTCCCTATCGCGGATATGGCTCACCGCAAAGTGAGTTCGCCTCCGAAAGCCTGATGGACGAACTGGCGGTGAAGATTGGCGCCGACCCGTTGGAACTGCGCTACCTCAACGCCTATCGCCCAGGCTGCACCACCCCCACGGGACAAACTCCCGAAACTCACAGTCTCGAAGCGATGATTGACCTCCTGCGCCCGAAGTACAAAGCGGCGAAGGAAAAGGCTGCCAAAGCGACCACTCCCGAAAAGAAGAAGGGCGTGGGCGTCGCCATCGGCATCTACGGCGCGGGCGGAGATGGTCCCGACACCGCCGAAGTTTGGGCGGACTTGCTGAAAGACGGCGTGCTCATCTCAACCACATGGGGCGACCACGGTCAGGGCGCGGACGCTGGCGCGTTGGGAACCGCTCACGAAGCCCTGCTCCCGCTTGGAGTTCCGCCAGAAAAGATTCGCCTCGAGTTGTGCGACACGGGCAAAGCCCCCGACGGTGGACCCGCTGGCGGCAGCCGCAGTCAGGTGGTGATTGGCAACGCCATCAAGGTCTGCTGCGACAATCTGCTAGATGGAATCCGCAAGCCCGATGGGACTTACATGACCTACGATGAAGTTGTCGCGGCTGGACTCCCGACCCACTACACGGGTCGCTGGACTTCCCCCGCCGCCATCGGCGACCCCGACACGGGTCAGGGCAACCCCATCGACAACTACATGTACGGCGTGTTCATGTCCGAAGTGACGGTGGACACCAAGACGGGCAAGGTGGTCGTGGACAAGATGACCATCGTCGCCAACGTCGGCAAGATCAACAATCGAGCCGTGGTGGACGGTCAAATCTACGGCGGCATTTCGCAGGGCATCGGGTACGCGCTGACCGAAGACTTTGAAGACATCCACAAGCACACCAACATGGTCAAGTGCGGCATCCCGTTTGCCAAGGATGTCCCCGACGACATCGAGATCATCTACTACGACGACCCGCGCAAGACGGGACCCTTCGGCGCGTCGGGCGTGGGCGAACTGCCCAACACCGCGCCACACGCAGCAATTATCAACGCCGTTTACTGGGCGACAGGCGCGCGCATCCGCGAACTGCCAGCATATCCGCATAAAGTTTTAGCTGCGCTGGCGGAAGTCAAGTAAACAAGGAGACCTGACAGGTTTCCTAAAACCCGTCAGGTCTTTTCTCTCGAATTTTATGGAACAGAGTCGCCTTAGAGAACTGGAAGACCGTTGTATTCAGGATTCCGCCCCGCCTTGTACAGCCTTGTGTCCCATCCACGTGGACATCCGCCAGATGACCCTGGCGGTCGGCGCAG
>CAILWD010000561.1 GCA_903837815.1 uncultured Chloroflexota bacterium
ACGGGCGCAAATATGACTTGGGAGGCGGGGCTTGAATTTGCGTGTGGCGTTGGTCAGCCTTGCGCCAGTTTACGGCGACATCTCGCGCAACCTTTCGGTTGTCGAGGGATGTGTCCGCCGTTTGAGCATGTTTGGCGTGAGGCTGGTCTGCTTTCCTGAAATGAACCTCACGGGCTACAGCCGACGGGACGAAATCACATCGCTGGCGCAGCCTGAGAATGGCTTTGCCGCGCAACAACTGCGGGCGATTGCTCGCGCCTACGACACGGCTGTCGTTGCGGGATTGCCCTGCAAACACGAAGCGCAGTCGCGCCCGACCATTTCGCAGTTATTTTGCGCTCCCGATGGGACATGCGCCGTTTACCACAAGAACCATCTCAGCCAGCGCGAACAGGAAGTATTTTCCGCTGGGCAAAGTTTGGGACTCGTTGACTGGCAGGGAATCCACTTTGGGCTTCAACTCTGCTACGACACGCATTTTCCCGAATTGAGTTTGGCGCAGGCGAGTCGCGGAGCGCAGGTCTTGCTGATGTCTTTCGCCTCGCCGATGGGAAAGCCCGAAGCCTTGCGCGAACGCTGGCTGAGATTCCTCCCCGCCCGCGCCTACGACTCAGGCTGTTTTGTGCTGGCTTGCAATCAGGCTGGGACTTCGCCCCACCCTGCGGGCAAAACATTTCCCAGCGTGATTTTGGCGCTCGACCCGCACGGAGATCTCATCGGCGAATGGGTCAGCGCCGACCCTGGCGAGGTCATCACCGATTTGGATTTATCCCTCGTCGAGGCGGCACGCAACAAACGAAAGTTCCTGCAACAGCGTCGCCCCGAACTCTATCAAGGCTGTGATTCCCTGAGCGAAGCGAAGGGTCTCTTGGACAATCTTAGAGGTTCTCACTGCACTGGCGTACAGCGCAAGTGTCGCTTCGCTCAGAACGACACCACTACACAACAAACTTTATCAACAGGAGTTGAGATGAGACCCAACGAAATAGAAGTAGAAAGTTTCCGAACCATCCTCGAAGAATTAGGCGAGCATTCGTTTTCGCCGCAGGAACTTCCCATCGTCCAGCGCGTGATTCACGCCACTGCTGATTTTGAATATGCCCAACTGCTTGCCTTCTCACCCACTGCCATCGCGGACGGGATTCAGGCAGTGCGCTCTGGCTGCAAGGTATTGACCGACGTGCAGATGACCGCCGTTGGAATCAGTCAGGAGCGCCTCAGCCAATTCTCCGCTTCGGTGCGCTGCGCCATTCAGGAAGCGGAGACAACTTCGCTGGCGCAGACGCTTGGCGTGACTCGCTCCACCGCCGCCATCCGCCGCATGTCGGCAGATTTGAACGGCGCAATCGTCGCCATTGGAAACGCCCCGACTGCCTTGTTTGAATTGCTGCGGCTTGCAAAGGATGAAGGACTGCGACCCGCTTTGGTTGTGGGCGTGCCTGTGGGCTTCGTCAACGCGGCAGAATCCAAACAGGCTTTGCAGGAAAGTGGTCTGTCCTACATCACCGTGCGCGGACGCAAAGGCGGCTCGACGGTTGCGGCGGCGATGGTCAATGCGCTGCTCAAGTTGGCGTTGGTGCAGTCGAATGCGTAACGGATTCTCCACCAGCGCCTGCGCGGCGGCGGCGGCTTCGGCGGGGATTCAAACTTTGCTGACGGGCAAAGCCTTGGATGAAGTGACGATTGACCTGCCCGCCATGCGCGGCGCGCGCTTTGCAATTGTCCGCTGTGAAAGGCAGGGACAGGGCGTGTTGTGCGGCGTCATCAAGGACGCTGGCGACGACCCCGACGTGACCAACGGCTTGGAGATTCAAGCGCTGGTCGAACTCGACGCCGACCCTGGTCTGACCCTGTTGGGCGGTTTGGGCGTGGGCGTGGCAACCCTGCCTGGTCTGCCCGTGGACGTGGGCGAAGCAGCCATCAACCCTGGGTCGCGCCGCTTGATTCGCAAGGTGGTTCAGGACACGCTCAAGGCTCTCGAAGCAGAATCCGCTTTGGGCTTGCGGGTGACGGTTCAAGTTCCCGACGGGGAAAGAATCGCGCAGCAGACGATGAATCCAAAACTGGGCATCGTCGGCGGCATTTCCATTTTGGGCACGGATGGTCTTGTCCGCCCGTATTCGCTGCCCACCTTTCGCACCAGCATTTATTATGAAATGAAGGTCGCGCGTGAGGCGGGCTACACGGTGATTGCGCTGGCGACGGGCAAACGCAGCGCGGCGTACCTGCGCGATTATTTGCGCGACGAACGCGGGCTGGGCGTGCTGGACGTGGGCGACGAGTTGGGCTACCCGATGAAACAGGCGCGGAAGTTTGGCTTCAAAAAAGTGACGCTCGGCGGCATGATTG
>CAILWD010000562.1 GCA_903837815.1 uncultured Chloroflexota bacterium
ACCGTCCGCCGCACCGCCGCCGAGAAGAAGAACGTCAACATCGGTTACAACGTCCTCACTGGCGAATACACTGACATGATCAAAGCCGGTGTCATCGACCCGGTCAAGGTTGTGCGCGGCGCTCTCGAAAATGCCGCCTCCATCGCCGCGATGATCCTCACGACCGACGTGTTGATCACCGATGTGCCCGCGAAGGAAAGCGCTCCTGCCATGCCTCCTGGCGGCATGGGCGGCATGGATTACTAAGCCAAGCCCCGTTAGATTTGGTAGGTCACGTTTCAAACGTGACCTACTTTTTTAATTGTTAACGCCAATGTTGGTATAATTTTGAAATGCCCCTAAAACGACTTTTGATATTATTCCTGGCTTTTGGCGTTGCGGCCTGCACAGCTTTTGCCCCGGCAAGTACGCCCACGCCCGCAATTCCCACCTCCACGCCTGTGCCGCCCACTGCCACACCTCCGCCATCGGCGGCGGTCGTCAACGGGGAATACATCACAATCGCGGAGTTCGAGGCGGAACTGGCGCGTTACCAATTGACGCAAACCTCGCTTGGGGCCACGGTTTCAGAAGAGGATGCAAACAAGGCCGTGTTGGAGGATCTGATTGCGCAGGTGTTGTTGTCACAAGCCGCGAGGGAGGCGAATTTCAATTTGACAGAATCAGACTTGAAGTTGAGAATCGATTCGCTGGCTGAATCCATCGGCGGGGTAGAGGCTTTATCCGCCTGGCAGTCGGCTCATGGATACGACGATGCCTCCTTCCGCGTCGCGGTGAAACGATCTGCAGAAGCCGCCTGGATGCGTGACAAAATCATTGCGGACGTGCCGTCCAGCATGGAACAAATTCACCTGCGCCAGATTTTGACCTATAATGAGGGCGACGCGCGCGCCGCGCTGGAAGAATTGAAGGCAGGCGCGGATTTCGATGCGCTGGCGGCGGCATACGATACGATTACATTCGGAGAACTGGGTTGGATTCCGCGCGGCTACCTGCTCGATGCCAAAGCCGAAGAGGCGGTCTTCGCCCTGCAGGCTGGTCAATACAGCGACATCGTCGCCACTGAAGCGGGCTTTCACATTTTCAAGGCTGTTGAGCGCGGCGAGCAACCCCTATCGACTGATGCCTTGTTGACTGCGCGGGAACTTGCGCTCAGGAACTGGGTGGCGGAGCAGCGCGCGCGGAGCGAAATCACCCTGGTTCCATAAAAGACCCACCGCCAGAATACCCATGTTGGAGTGAAACGATGAGCAGAGACAATTACAGTTACCAGGAACCCCCCGCTTCCAGCGGAAAAAGCAAACTCGAAATCTGGGATATGTTGAGCATCCTTATGCTGATCTTCACACTATGCATCGGCGCGTATTACGTGTTTCTCTTCTTTGCGCCGCAGTCGTCTCTGAATCCTTTTCCGGCGGGTCCGGTATCCATTCTGCCCACGCCCACCATCACGGAACTCAAATTCCCCCCCACGTGGACTGTGATGCCCTCTCTCACTGCAACCGAAACGCCGACCCTTGTACCGACCTATACCATCGAGCCGTTGCCCACGTCGTTTTCGCTCATCACACCGACGGAGACCGCCACGCCAACAGCCACGCCCGAAGCGGCTTTTTCGGCAACCATCACCTATATCCCAAGCGTCATTATCCATCAGGAGGCGGGGTGCAACTGGCAGGGAATTGGCGGCACGGTTGTGGATGCAAATAACACCGATATGCTGCGGATGACGATCCGCCTTGCGGGAAAATACGACGGCAAGACCAAAACCGGGTTGACGGTCAGCAGCATTGCGCCCGCTTACGGCAAATCGGGTTTCGAGTTTGTTCTGGGCACAGTACCAATTGCATCCAAAGGGGAGTTGTATGTCCAGTTGCTCGATCAGGCAGGCGTGCCGTTGTCGGACAATATTTATCTCGACACCTACAACGATTGCACAAAGAACTTGGCGCTGGTGAGGTTCAAAAAGAATCCGTAAGTTTTATCCAACCATCAAGTAAAGAGAAACAAGAAGGAGTCCTTGCCAGTAAGGACTCCTTCTCGTTTTCTGGCATCCTCATTCGCCGCCGCCTACGGGTTGGGCGCCCTTGAAAAACCACTTCTCCATTGCGTTGCTGATAAGGCGTCGCAACCTATTCTCTCACCAACCTATCATCTGCCGGTGGGAAAGTTTCTTCTCTTCGGCGACATCTATCCAATATCGTTGTTTAGCCAGAGGAGACTTTTGCCATGACGCATTTATATAAATCCATTCCAGTCCGTTCTTCCGAGATTACGCCAAAGCAGGCTTATCTTTCGCGGCGCGACTTCATGAAAGCAGCAACCGTCGCCACGGGAGCCGCATTGCTGGCGGCCTGCGCCCCATCTGCGGCGACGGAGGTTGAAACTTCCCGCCCCGATCCGATATCCGACGCTGTTGACGAACTCGGAGACGCGGTCAATACTTACAAAGATATCACCAATTACAATAACTATTACGAGTTCACCACCGATAAGCAGGAGGTGGCCGGGCTGGCGCAGGGATTTACCGTCAGCCCATGGACTGTGGAAGTGAGCGGGCTGGTGAATAAGCCGACGACATTTGGCATGGAAGACCTGTTGAAGAAGTTCCAGGAGGAGGAACGCGTCTACCGCCTGCGTTGTGTGGAGGCGTGGAGCATGGTCATCCCCTGGAATGGGTTTGCGCTGGCGAGTCTCCTGAAGGAGGTCGAGCCAACTTCGGACGCAAAGTATGTCAGATTTCAAACCGTGTATCGTCCCGAAGAAATGCGCGGACAAAAAAGCGAACTCTATCCCTGGCCCTATCAGGAGGGACTGCGCCTTGACGAAGCCATGAATGACCTGACCTTCCTGGCCACCGGATTGTACGGCGAACCCACTCTGCCGCAAAACGGCGCGCCGCTCCGCCTTGTTGTTCCGTGGAAATATGGTTTCAAATCCATCAAGTCCATCGTCAAGATCGAACTGGTTTCCGCGGAGCCAGACACCTTATGGAAGAGCGTTGCCTCCAACGAATATGGTTTTTATGCCAATGTAAACCCTGATGTGGATCATCCCCGCTGGTCACAGGCGACCGAACGCCGCATTGGCGAATTCGAGCGTCGCGCCACACTGCCTTTCAATGGTTATGGCGAACAAGTGGCGCGCCTGTACGACGGCATGGATTTGAGCGTGCATTATTAAAATGGATTTCAAAAGCCTTGAAGACTTCGAATGTCTGGTAATCGTATGAAAAAAAACTCCCATACCCTCCTGCAAATTACCATGCATCTTTACGCATGGTCTGCGATTATTTTATTGATATTCGATTTTGCGACAGGCAATCTTTCTCCCAATCCGATACAAGACCTCGAACAACGAACGGGACGACACGCCCTCATCCTGCTGGTTTTGTCCCTGTTTTGCACGCCGATCCACACGATCTTCAAATGGGGTGAACCCCTCAAACACCGCCGCGCCTTGGGCTTGTATTCCTTCTTTTACGCTGTCATCCACGTCATCGTCTTCGCCGACCTCGACTTTGGCCTTGCGTGGAGCGCCCTGTTTCAGGAAGTCGTCACCAAGCCGCGCCTTGTCGTTGGGACGATTGCCTTCTTTCTTCTGGTTCCGCTGGCGATTACCTCCTTCGACATCTGGAAGAAACGTCTTCGCAAAAATTGGAAGCGCCTGCATCAAGTTGTTTATTTCATTGCCCCGCTGATCATTCTTCATTACCTCTGGAGTAAAAAAGGCGACATCCTTTCCCTGCAGGGTGAAATTCTCCAGCCGATGATCTACGGGGTGTTTGTCGCCGCCCTCCTTATCCTGCGGATTCCACTGGTAAAAAAAATCTTCCACCGGGCTGGGGGATGACCGGGCTAAAACCACTCTCGCATCGGCGCGCGCAACAGGCCTTGAGCCACAAACCCATAAGTTGTAGTATATTTCCCCCCTCAAAGGAACAGACTTCATGGCATTGGTCGGCTTACAGGATGTGAGCCTCGGCTTTGGGGGGCCGAGGCTTTTCGACGGCATCAACCTCCAGATCGAGCAAGGTGAGCGGGTGGGACTGCTTGGGCGCAACGGCGCGGGCAAATCCACGCTCCTCAAACTGGTCAACGGGGATTCGCAAAGCGGTCCGCACGGCGGGAGCGTCTCGCGTCAGCAAAATTTGCGCTCCGCATATCTGCCGCAGGAAGTCCCTGTGGACGTGACGGGCAAGGTCTTCGACATCGTCGCAGGTGGATTGGATTCGCCGCACGTCCACGACGAAGCCCACTGGCAGGGACAACTTCAAGTGGAGCAGGTCATCTCGCGCATGATGCTGGATGAAAACGCCCGCTTCGAGACTCTGTCTGCGGGGATGAAGCGCCGCGTGATGCTCGCCCGAGGGCTGGTCCGCAACCCTGAGCTGCTTCTCCTCGACGAGCCAACCAACCACCTCGACATCGCCTCCATCGACTGGCTCGAAGGTTTTCTCAAACGCTGGGGCGGCACGCTCTTGTTCGTGACGCATGACCGCGTCTTCCTGCAAAAACTCACCACCCGCATCATCGAACTGGATCGCGGTCAACTCTACGACTGGGATTGCAGTTACACCACTTTCCTCGAACGGCGCGAAGCCATGCTCGATGCCGAAGCGGAACAAAACATCCTCTTCGACAAAAAGCTGGCGCAGGAAGAAGCCTGGATTCGCAAGGGTATCGAAGCGCGACGCACCCGCAACGAGGGACGAGTCCGTGCGCTCAAACGTCTGCGCGAACAACGGCAGGAGCGCCGC
>CAILWD010000563.1 GCA_903837815.1 uncultured Chloroflexota bacterium
AAACGCCTTCCACGCGTTGAGCCAGCAGTTATATTCTCAGGGACAGCCGCAGCAGGGTCAACCCGAAGCGGGCGGACCGTCAGCCTCAGGCCCGCAGAACGGTGATGTGATCGATGGGGAAGTAAAAGAGTAAGACAAGTAACGAGTAAAAAGTGAGAAGTAAAAAGAGGACAGCCAGAAAATTGGCTGTCCTCTTTTTACGCTTTGTATAAGTCCTATGAATAAAACAAAAAAACGCGAGGCGTAAAATACGCTTCGCGTTTTTCCTAATTTCTATTACCTAATCACTATTCCCTAAAACCGATCTCATACTCTCCCGCATCCTCATCCACCGACAGCATGGGTTCCTCTGCGGGACGTTTATCGAGGAATTCGAGCGATTGCGCCACAACCTTGGTGAAGTAGCGGGTCTCGCCCTTGTCCTCGTATTTGTCGGTCTTCAAGCGACCTTCGAGGAAGACGAGGCTGCCCTTCTTCAAATATTCCTGGCAGACTTCCCCCAGCCGTCCCCAGGCTTCGATGTTGACCCACTCGGTTGATTCCTTTGTCTCGCCGCTTTTGTCCTTCCAGCGGTTGCCGACGGCAAGGCTAAAGGTGGTGACTTTCTTTCCGGTGGGGGTGAACTTGGTCTCTGGGTCTCTGCCCAGACGCCCAATCAACTGAACTCGGTTTAGCGTAGGCATGATTCCCCTCCGTTTGTTTCAGGGCTTTTAGATGCAGTGTCAAGTGTCATATCTGGTCTCCTTTTTAATCTAAAAGATTTTTGAATTGTGTCTTGCTCGATAACATGCCAGTCCGGGCAACTGGCATGGCATCATCGTCGGGGTTATACTTATTCCGCCGCGACCTTCTTCTTGAGGACGGGCAGACCCGTCGTCATCTCGACCACATCGTAGCCGGCGGGGACGGTGTCCAGCGCGCCTTCCTTGATCTCCTTCGAGAAGTAGAACAACTGCCTTTCCTTGCCGGTGGAGGTGACGCTCTTCTTGCCGTGCAGGTAGTAGGTGGTTCCTTTTGAATTTGTGAATCCGTAAGCCATTCGAATCTCCTTTTGTTTGGTTGATAATCAAAGGTAGAACAAAATTTCTAGGCTGTCAACCCCCTAAACGGGGCCAATGGTAGGAGAATAACATGATGATTGCAAGTAGTATAGACGAGTTGCAGGTAGCCCGCCGCCTGCTTGACGGGACGGTTGGCCTTGTCCCGACGATGGGATACCTGCACGAGGGGCATCTTTCCCTCATCCGCCTCGCAAAATCAGAATGCGACCGTGTGGCGATCAGCATCTTCGTCAACCCGACCCAGTTCGGGGCGAACGAGGATTTGTCCAAATACCCCCGCGATTTGGAACGCGACTTGAAGTTGATCGACCCCCTCGGCGTGGATTTGGTCTGGAATCCCACCCCAGAGGTGATGTACCCGCCTGGCTACCAGACCTGGGTCGAGGTCGAGTCTCTCACTCGTCCGCTCGAAGGTTCGATGCGTCCCGGTCACTTCAAGGGCGTGACCACCGTCGTGGCAAAGTTGTTCAACGCTGTCCAGCCGCACAGGGCATACTTCGGGCAGAAGGATGCCCAACAGGCAGCAGTCATCCGCCAGATGGTGCGGGACTTGAATTTTCCCATCGAACTGGTTGTCTGCCCGACGCTGCGCGAGGCGGACGGGCTGGCAATGTCGAGCCGCAACAAATATCTGGAAGGGGCAGACAGGCAGTCGGCGACGGTTTTATTCCGTGCCCTGAGCGCCGCCAAATCCGCCTACGAGAACGGGGAGCGGGATGCCGAAAAACTGCGGGCGCTGATGAAGGAAGTCCTCGCCTCTGAGCCAAAGGCAAACCCGCAATACGTCTCCTGCGCCGACTACGACACCCTCGAAGAGTTGGACACGGTCAAGGGCAAATCCCTGCTTTCGATGGCGGTATTGATCGGCAAAACGAGATTGATCGATAATTTTGTGCTGGGATGAAAATAAAACGCCCGCGCTATGGTTGGGAAGGTTCGGCGACTGCCATGAATTCTCCCCGCCGCCTTTTCGATGCGGCGGGCGAGCCAAAACAGTTATGGGCGGAGGAGGACGCTCCTCGTTTGGGGATGTATGGGGATGACCCGCTGGAATAGAAAAGCGGGTCATCGGTTTCTTCAACGAATATTTGAAATAGCCAACGGGCTTACGGGAAAAGGTGGGTGAAGATGACCCGAATGCCGATCCCGATCAGAATAAGTCCGCCGACGATCTCCATGCGCTTGCCGAAGGCTTCACCCAGGCGTGTTCCGGCAAACAAACCGAGGGCGGAAAGAAGCAAGGCAACCAGTCCAATCATCACAACCGACAGAAGTATCGGAACACCCAGAAATGAAATACTCAGCCCGACGGCAAAAGCGTCTATGCTGGTGGCGAACGATAACATGACCAGCACCTTGCCAGTGGACGGGTCCTGTTCGAAAGCGTTGCAATTTTTATCCAACCCGGAGCGGATCAGGTTGACGCCCACGTAACCCAGCAGGGCAAAGGCAATCCAATGATCGAAGCCCCTGACATATTGAACAACCGTTTCACCAGACAACCAGCCGAGGGCGGTCATCCCCGCTTGAAAAATGCCAAAGTGGGCGGCAAGACGGATTTTCCCCCGCAAACCGGCAATTTGCCCGGCAGTGCCGACGCAAAGCGAGACAGCCAGCGCATCCATGGCCAACCCGATCGAAATCAGCGTGATCGTCAAAAATTCCATCGCATCTCCTGTCGAACAAAAGACCACCATGCCAAACAGGCATGATGGTCTCGCGCAAGAATTACCTTGAACAGCCGGGATGATTATCCGGTATGTCGACTGTTCATCCCGCAAGACGCGGGCGGCTACTCCCCATCGGAGTATCTGCAGTTTAGCCGGGTGATTCCCTTATGTCAATTGTGACATTTGTTACATATTGAAACCTTCCCGTCTGAAAAAGCTCACGCCACCAAATGACTGGACTGTGTTCGGCGTAGCCTTTTGACGCCTTCAATGCGCGACGTTTCCGCTGCCCTGTTTTGAAGGCTGCCACTTGAGTTGAAATTCCAACTCTTCTGAAGAGCTGCCGCGCTCATGTTCGATGTTGATGATGGCTGTGGCAGGTATGGAAACGCGCTCCCCTGCCACCTGAATTTGAAACCGCTGTCCCTGTTCGATGCAGTCGGCAAGGCGGCGTAATTTTTTGACGAACTGTTTGACGGGGTAGTTTTTCTCGATGTCACGTTTGCGTTTTTTCTTTTGGGTTGCCATTTGCAGTCTCCTTATTTTTTTATCTCGAATTTGCAGTCATTTATTCCATCGCTCCGAACCAGCCTTTGCGCTCCATCCACTTGACCAGTTCCAGCACGGGCGAAATTGTAAGTGAAAGGGCAAGGACGATCAACCAGTCCACCAGCGGCAGGCTGAACGTGTTGAACGGTTCGTGCAGGGCGGGCACATACACAATGAGCAGCAGCAGAATGATTTCCCAGACAATCGCCGTGTTCAGCCATTTGTTGGCAAAGGGTTTCTGAAACACCGAGTTCCGGTCAGAGCGGAAATTATACGCTTTGAAAAACTGAATCAGCACCAGCGAGACGAAGGTCATTGTCATGGCTTGCTCGATGCTACGCCCGGAGTTGGTTGCCCAAATGAACAGCCCCAGATTGATGATCGTGGACCAGACTCCGCCCGCGACCATCAGCGAAACAACCGGGCGGGTGAAAATGCCCGTGCGCGGATTGCGCGGCTTGCGTTTCATCAAATCTTTTTCCGATGGGTCAACTGCCAGCGCCAGAGCGGGCAGACCATCGGTTGCCAGGTTGACGTACAGAATTTGTACCGCCGTCAGCGGGAGAGGCAAACCCAGCAACGCCGAACCAGCCATCAGCCCGATTTCGCCGATATTTGAGGAAAGCAAATACATCAGGTATTTTTTGATGTTGTCGAATACCCCGCGCCCTTCCTCGACTGCCGCCACAATCGAAGCGAAGTTGTCGTCGGTCAGCATCATTGCGGCGGCTTCCTTGGTGACGTCCGTGCCGGTGATGCCCATCGCAATCCCGATGTCCGCTTTCTTGAGCGATGGCGCATCGTTCACGCCGTCGCCGGTCATTGCCACAATGTGACCGTTGGCTTGCAGTGCGGTCACCACGCGTAGTTTATGCGCCGGGGAAACACGCGCGTAGACCTCGATTGTCTCGACTTCGTGTTTGAACTCTTCGTCGCTCATTGCTTCCAGTTCCGCGCCGGTTACAACGCGCCCGGTCTTAAGCAGACCCAGTTCACGCGCCACCGCCTGCGCCGTTACGGGATGATCGCCGTTGATCATCACCGCCCGGATGCCCGCCTGTTCGCAAGTTGCAATCGCGCTTTTGGCTTCGGGGCGCGGCGGATCGATCATGCCTGCCAGCCCCAAAAAGGTCATGCCGGTCTGCGCCGTCTCAAGTGTGGCGTCTCGCTTGGTTGAAATTGCAAGCACGCGCAACGCTTCGCCCGCCATCTCGTGCGCCGTCGCAAGCGCTTGTTTTCGTCCCACGTCATCGAGCGGCTTCACGCCATCGGCAGTCAGGTGCCAATCACAACTTTCCAAAATCATCTCCGGCGCGCCCTTGGCATACGCCGTCAAACTTCCATTTGTCTGATGCAGCGTGGTCATGCGTTTTGTTTCGGATGAGAAGGGGATTTCCTGCACGCGCGGAAATTCCGAGTCGAGCGACTCTTTCTGCAGCCCAGCCTTTGCCGCGGCGACCACCAACGCCCCTTCGGTTGGATCGCCCTTAATCGACCATTCGTTACCCGATTCATTTTTCTCGTCAGCGATCAGATGCGTGTCAGATGCCAGCGTGGCGGCGGTCAATAGTTTTTGCAGACCAATTGTCGGCGCGATGGCTCCGCTTCCGTTAAGTGAAAATTCGCCGACGGGTGAGTATCCCGCTCCAGAAACAGTGAACAACTGTCCAGCAGCGAAAATTTTCCGCACGGTCATTTCATCCTTCGTCAATGTGCCGGTCTTATCCGAACAAATTACCGAGGTGCTTCCGAGAGTTTCCACGGCAGGCAGGCGGCGGATGAGTGCGTTGCGTTTGACCATCTTTTGCACACCGATTGCCAGCGAAATCGTGACGACGGCGGGCAGGGCTTCGGGCACGACCGCCACT
>CAILWD010000564.1 GCA_903837815.1 uncultured Chloroflexota bacterium
CGGACGAACATCGAATACTTTTTGATTTGCGGCACGCGGTCATAGCCCATGTAAATGCCAGCGAATTCCTTCACACGGCGGTAGTTACAGCCGACATTATATTCAATGTAATGGTGCATCGAAAACGAACTATTGAAGTCCAACCCGATGCTGATGATGGTCGCGTTCAACTTGTGGAACAGAGCAAACGCCGAGTTCGGTCCGTAGGCTTCCGCATCTTCTGTTTTGGAAAACTCATCCGCCAGCGCGCCCGAAACTGAGAACGAATAAATCGGATGCGGCGTACGTTTGGCGTCGGGACGCAGGCGAGCCAGTTCGGTAATCATGCCCATCTTCGACGGCGTCTCGGTCACATCGAAATAATGCGTCTCCGTCCACGACTGAAAATTGAACGCGGGGAACAGCACCGTTCCCTTCGGGCCCACCAACTCGCGCAACGCATCGATCACCGTCTCCGCGCCGCCCTCCACCCCGCCCAGCGACTTGTACGATGTATGCACCACAATCGTCCCGCCCTTGTCCACATTGGTTTTCGAGAAACCATCCAGCAAATCTTTTTTGGTTAGCATGATTATTTTCCTTTTAAACCTCGATAGACCTTCATCAACGCCTCGGCATTCTTTTTCCAATCCGCTCGAAGTTCCGCCACCCGTCGGCTGGATTGCCCAACCCCGGGCAGGGTCTCCCTTCGAGCGATTGCCGCCAGAATCTTCTCGGCGAGGTGGTTCACATCCCCATCGCGGAAGAGCCAGCCGTTCTCCCCTTCCGTTACCCATTCCTTGTTGGCGGGGATGTCCGAGACGAGGCAGGGCAAACCACAAGCCAGCGCTTCCATCAGCGACACGGATGAACCGTCCACGTGTGAAGGCGAGATGTACAAGTCAGCCCGATGATACCATTCTGGTAAAACGGTCTGGGAAATCTGTCCCGCGAACGCGACTCGATCCAACACACCGCCGCCCTCGAAAATCTGACGCAGAAGATGTCCCTGCGAACCGCCGCCAAGCAAAAGCAGATTCACGTCATCGCGCTCCTGTGCCACCTTCACAAATGCCCGCGCCAGCACATCCACGCCGTAGCGAGGCTCCCAGGAACGGTTACAGAAAAGCGTGACAACGGACGGTGGACGGTGGACGGTGGATGGAGAGAAATGCTCCAAGTCAACGCCCCAGGGGAAGACGATGGTCTTGTCGGGATTCATCCCATAAGAAACGGCTTTATCCCTTGTAACTTTCGCATCGCTGGTAAAAAACGTGGAACGCCGTAACGCGTATCTTGTAACCCGCTCCATCCACTTGCTCTTGTGAACATCGTCCATGAGGTCGAATCCCCACGACATGGTGAGGATGGGGCGGAATCCGCTCAGGACGGCGATCAAGGCGCAGGTCTGGATGGGTCCCGCATGGATCAGGTCAGGTTTGATTTGCTTAGTCAAACGTCGAAAGTCGAAGGTCAACTTCGGGAGGTCGCTCCACTTGAAGGGTTCGCGTCCGCCTTTCCACAAGACCAGCTGAACATTCGGCGGCACGGGGCGGTCTTCCACCTGACGCGCATTTCCTTCCAATTGGACAAAAAACACCTCATGTCCGCCATCCGAAATGGCTTTCAGAAAACGATGGTCATGGGTGGAGTAACCGAGGGAAAAATAAATGATTTTCATAAACAACAATGTTGGAATGTTATCAAGTTTACAGATTCAAACGTTTAAACTTTTCAACATGCAAACTTGCAAACATTTACGCTACCAAATCCGTCCAGCGCAATTCCTTGCCAAGCGGCATATCTGCCAGTGCCTTTGTACCAATAACGTTTTCGATCTGGTCGGGTTTAATCGCGCCGGGTGTGGCGGGACGCAGCACGTCGATCATGTCACGGGTGAAAACCTCGCCAGCCTTGATGTTGCGCGCAGCACGCAGACAGCGGCGCTGGACGATCTGGGTATCCTGCTCGTTGCCGCAGATGAATTTATCGGGACTGCCAAGCGAACGTTCGAGCAGACGAGTCTCCTCGACCATCTTCGCCCAGTTTTCGGGATTCATCGCAAACTTGTGGTCGGGTCCTTCGCGGTCGTTGCGGTCGGTGAAGTGACGTTCGATGACGCGCGCGCCCAATGTCACCGCGCCGAGGACGGGAGCAACCGAATGGGTGTGGTCGGAAAGTCCCAAAATCACATCGGGGAACATGGTTGCATAGGTCTTCAAAACATTCAAGTGGAGATGATCGTAGTTGTTCGGGCTGGCGGTGTAATTGGTGTTGCATTGCATCAACACCAGTTGTTTGTTGATCTTGAGGATGGCATGAACCGCCTTCTGCACCTCTCCAATGGTGGATGCTCCCGTGGCAATGAAGAACGGCTTGCCCTTGCCCGCCATGCGCTCCAGCGCTTCGATCCAGTCGATTTCGCCCGAACCCGCCTTGTAGACTTCCACGTACTGATCGAGAAAATCAATCGCCGTGAAATCATAGGGCGAGGAGAAGTAATCGATGCCGACTTCCTTGCACTCCTCCACCAAAGTCATCGACCAGTCAAACGGGATGGACGCGCCTTTATAAACCTCGAAGACGGATTTCTTCCAACTCGCCTGATGACTGACCTGTCCGCCGCTCATGGCTTTGAAGCCGTAATCCGAGACGATCTTCGGCGCGTCGAAGTTCTGGAATTTGGCTGCGTCCGCGCCCGCTTCTTTTGCCAGGCGGATGAGCAGCTTCGCGCGTTCCAGGTCGCCGTCGTGGTTGGCGGCGATGTCTGCGATGAAATAAGTCGGGTGGTTAAGACCTATCGTTCGAGTACCAAATTTGATGTCCATTTTTTCCTCTATTATTTTGTGCAATACGTGGTGGTGGCGCAAAGCTCTTCGATCTGTTAAGGGCTGATCTGGTAGACAAGATAGGCATGGGCTACCGTCTCTACCGGCTCGAAATTGTTCCGCAACCAGGCAAATCTTTGCGGGTCTTCTGTGATGCCGACCAGGTCGTTGATCCTGAGAATGTAATGCCCTGGCCGGGGTTTGTTGGGGTTGGCAGGAGGCGAATTCCGGGGGTTGACGATGACGCCCGGGTGCTCCTGGATATATTGCCTGTATTCGTTCTTTGCCTGACTCCAATCGAGGTTCGAGTCTGCCAGATATTTGTAGGCGTTCAATCTGTTTCCGATCAATTCGTTCATGTAACTCATATGATACGGATAATAGGAGGCAACGGAAACAAAAAGATAGATAACCAGCGCAAAGGCTGAGAATTTCCGAAGCGGCGAAAATCCCTCCCAGCCGGTAAACAAGAAGCCGGAAAAAACATACAGCAAGGGAAACACCGGCAGATAGTATCGGATGCCAATCTGCGTGTTGAAGAAAAAATTGAAATAGACGACAAAGAACAAAACAGGGACAAGGAAGAAAATGCCGTTTTTCCGAAGGTGCTCGCCATTCCCCTTTTGCAGAAAGTAGGCGGCAATTGCGGCAAGATAGATGATCTGAGTGGAAATGGGGACCTTGAACAATGCCGCGACAAAGTAGTATCCGGGAATGCCCTCCAGTTCGCTCAGGTATCCCAGCAGGTATATTCTGCCGGAACGGTATCCTGTTTGTTCGGTCTGCCGCATCCAGTCCAGCCCTTTCAGATAGGGGTGGGGCGTCGGTACGGGAATATTTTCAAGAATGGAGAATTCCGATTGGATACGCATCAACACATCGGAACGGAATCGGTAGTCGCCAAATCTGACGAAGGGTTGATTGAACAAAAATCCCACATTGATGATGGCGACGACCACCACGAAGGCAAAGACAACATAACGCGCGTACCGCATAACCAGGCGGAACAGTTCTTTCGGAGAGCGGAAAGACTTGACCCAATCCGGAAGGTCGTATAGAAAAAGCGCTAGAAAAGTCAGTGGGAAAAGAACAATCGCCGTGTACTTGGCAAGTTGGGCAACCCCGAGGGCGAAGAGAAACGCCAGCCCATTTTTGACATTCCGCTCGTTGGCAAATTTCCACAAAGTAAAGAAGGCAAAGGAAATCGAAGCAGTCAGGTACAGATCGGTGGTGACCAACTGCGAGTGGGCGATGATATTCGGATCCAAAACATAAAGCAGGAGGGAAAACAAAGCCGGGATAAATCCGAACAGGGCGCGTGACCAGGAAAAAACAAGGAGCGCAAGCAGGCAGGAGAAGAAAATCGTCACCGAGCGGGCGGCATATAATTGGTTCAGGTGAGATTTCAGTTTTTCATTTTGCACAAAGGGCGCCAGTTTCTTTGGCAGTGCATTCAGGGCTGTCGCCGGCATCTTGCTGTCGTCGATGCGCGTCGAGTCACCGGCAACGATGTTTTCACCGTACATAATGTGCTTGTCTTCGTCGGTGGTGAGCGAAAAAGACCGCAGGACGCTCGAAGCATTAACCAGACCGAAAATAAAAATTATAAAAAGCGCAATGACCGTTTGTATTTTTTCAGATGAACAAATGAAGTTTTTCGAAAAATGGGCTTTCCGCATTAAGATGCTCCTATTTCTGTTGATAACTCCTGATTTTCTGTGGATAACCCTGTTGAAACTGTGTATAAAATTCATCCAAACCTGTGGAGAA
>CAILWD010000565.1 GCA_903837815.1 uncultured Chloroflexota bacterium
ACAAGTGCCATGCGGCAGTGATCGCCTGAGATTCGGAAAATTTCCCGCCTTCGGAGGTTTTTAACAAATCCAGTATTTCCTGCCCCTCGATAAATTCCATGACAAGATATGGATTCCCTTCATGCTCGCCTCTACCATAGTAAACGGGAGCGATTTTTAATGAAAGGCCCTGCTCGCGATTGGCTTCTTCTTCAAGGTGCATTAAAAATGCCAGTGTTTCACTTTCCTGCATGAAAAGCTGCCGGGCGGCTGGAAATTCCAGCGTTTTCATGGCTTTTATCGCCACATGAATCTGGCTTTCATCCTCCTTCAGGAGATAGCCTTCATACACTTCGCCTGTCAAGCCTGCCTTCAGGCGTTTTACGATTCTCAGTGTATGTTCATCATGTTTAATATCGTTGCCAACAGGCATTAGTCCAGTTTTTTTTGCGCGAGACATATAAACCTCCACCAAAATATCGTCAAAAACACCCCGCAAAGCATTTTCCTGCACGGCCCACGGGAGAGAAACCTACAAGTACCAACCTTCCCACACTGGTTCAATCAATTCAATCTGCAAAAGAGCGGCAAACGAAGCAGAGAAGGGATCGTTTCGTTTTTGCCATTCAGCGAGAATGCCATTTTTGAATTCGTTTTGCAATGCTTTGAATTTATCACCGCCACGCATTGCGCGAGTTTCTTTAAGCAGGGCGCTTAAAAAGGACGGTCGTCGATTGAGGTGAAAATGCCGTGAAGGGTTCAAGGTAAGGGCTGGGTCGTTGGGCATTTCAAGAACAAATTTTCGAAAGGCTTCGAGCAATCCGTCAGGGGAGGATGGCGTTTCGAGATCAAGGGCGTCGAATCCTGTAAGCGGGCTTACCTGCCACGCAGGCGGATTTCCCATGCCTTTATTTTGCAGGCGGATGATCTTGCAAAATAAAGCCTGACAAAATAAAGTAATCAATTGCGAATCGAAGAGCATCAATACAAAGTCAGGCGTAAATAAGATTTTTGTTCCCTGCTCCCTGAATATGCGATCTTCATAGATGGCGGCTATTCTTTCCTGAGCGCTTGCATGAAAACCCGAAAAGTGATTATAAGAGTCGTACCACTGGTTGACATCGTGAAGCGCTGAAATGGGAATGCTAAAGCGCGAGGCCATGACCGTAAAACGTGTGGGATCATACCCATCCAGCTCCTTTACATCCGAAGGGAGGCGAAGCGGGAACATGTCTTTTAAAAAATTCCCCGTGATCACCTTGTCCTTCCCAACGAGATAATAATTCCGCCTGTCCCCGGTTAGTTTTGAAGAAATATTTTCATCATAACGCAGGAATACTTCCTCTGTCTTTCCATGTACAACAGCCGCGGATCTGCGAAGACTCCGTGTATACCATTCGCCGGTCAGGTCGTCATACCCGCCGGATTGGGTTGCGGCGAAATTCACGATCGCGTCTACAAGTTTTTGTTTATCGTTGTAGGAATAACAATATTCGGGATTCGGCTGACCCGAGGTCGCGGTAGCATTGCCATGCCAGCATACCACCAATAGTTCAGGCGCGCGCGAGGGGATGAGTCTAATCCACCATTCCAAACGGTTGCGAACCGCCCTAAAAGCAGCGCCGACTGGAAGACCCAAATGGGAAAGTTCGGGACGAATGGAATCTGCATAATAGTTTTCCACTTCACCCAATGGCGCATTGGCATCGTATGTAAGCGTAAAACGGACTTTGTCGCCGGTGACGGAGAGCAATGTCTTTTCAGCAGTCCTAAGACGGCGTTGAATCATAGACTGTATGGTTCCTGCTGTCGTATTATCGGAAGCCTGTTGCGCTGTCTTCCAGTTTAAACTTATCTGCGAAAGAGACGAGTTGGAGAGTTTCTCCTGGTTTGCCGGGGGTGTGGAAGGATCAACAAGGAAGGACTTTCTCCATTGCCCAAGCGCGTCTTGCAAACCTTCTGCGGCTTTTTTCCATACTCGAAGCATATCTTTTAGTTCTTCGAGCAAAAATGGCTGAGCGCTTGCAAGAGTTGAAAGTACTGTAAGCAATTTTTCAAAATGTTGAACATGCAGGTGGATGGCCAGTTCGGCTATTTCTAACCTGTTGTCCGGGCTGGGTTCATTAAGAAACTTCACCAGGCTATGCGAGACCTTGAATGAATAAAGGTCATGATACCCCGTGTGAATTTCAGGTAAGGCCGACTGGTTTGACGGATGAAAAGTCCAGAGCCATTGAAAAACAGGATGATATCCCACCCCGCCATCCACGAGCCATCTGCGGGCGGTGGCTTCCACGTAGGAGGGATCGATCCGGGAGGATTTTTGTTGTGAGACAAATTGGTCGGCGGCATCTTGGGCGCGCCTCTCGCCAAACAACACGGCGTAAGAGAGACGCAAGGCAAGGTATGATTGAATTTCAGCAATGGGTATAAAAAAGGTTTTTATTCCCATTGTCTGCGCAAAGGGCTGGTGGTGACGCCGTCGTAATTCACCCCCGTTATCGGTTTTCAGAGTTTCCCAGAATGGCTTTGAGGCTGGATGATTCAGGAAGAAAAGGGTTTCCGATAACGCTTGTCCCAATCCTTTGTTGAACTCAGTCGCGGCATCGAAAGCGCTTTCGTCAAAAAGAAAAAGGTGATCCAGTAAGGCAGATTGGAAAGTTGAGTCATTGGAAACAGGGAGATTAAAGGTTTTGTGCAATCCGCTAAAAGTAAACCTGCCCGCTTCGCGGAGGGCCGCGTATCTTTCTCCTGTCGAAATGCCCTGATTTTTCTTGACGGAAGATAGCGATAGTAACGCGATAATATTTAAAAACGAGTGGGGTTTGGAATCTGGGAAACTGCGCAAAATTTGCAACACAACGCCCAACAGGTGGATTTCCGGGTCTTCCAAACTCCCGACTATGAGTACTTGCGCGTCACGCATGGCGAGCAGCGCAATGCGCAACCAGTCATAAAACTTCCTTAAAACAGCGGCTTCAAGAAAGGCATCAAGGCAATGTCCCCCCTTCACGGAGTTTCCGAAAACGATTTGATGGGTTTGCGCTGCAACGTCAGGCAGGGGCTGCCGGTTTTCTACTGAAAGGGAAAGTATTCTCACATGGACGAATGCCCCGCTTTCGTAGTGGGTCATTTGCTCCAACCACTGATTTAACACCGCATGTCCGGTTGCCCCAAGCCCAATTACGATGGATGGCCCCAAGGCTGCGGACATTGACTGATTTCCAGCAGGCAGGCTGGTTATTGCGACTCTGCCTGCTGGAATTTCCGACACCTTGGGAGGGTCTACCCATCCTTCAAAAGGCGATTTTTCGTTTTTAGGCTGGTTACCAGCGGGAAAAATATTCCCAAAGAAACTCATACTCTCCTAATCAGGATGAAAGCGATTGAATAGCCTCTCGATAAACAACAGTTGCCAGGTCTGCCAGATCCAGATATTCCTGTCCAATGGCAGAGCGCAAATTGCTGTCGGCGACTTTGGAACGGCGGTTTTCGACGTCTGTTCTCATTTTCTTGATGATGTTCTTTGAATTTTCGATTTCGTCCTGATAGCGCTTGATGGATTTTTCCTTTCCTAATTCTCGTTGCTTGAGAAGAATTGCCTCGCGCAATCTGTCCCAGTTAATTCCCTTCGCCTGTCCCATGCCAGGGCGCTGGTCGCACCCCTCCATGGCAAAATTATGTACTACATCGAAGATGTCATCTTCGCTGCTCCCGTCCAATCTGGTGGAAGGAACGGTAATGTACATGGGGTCGGTATCGCCAGGCAATTTAAAGGACCAAAAAGGCTGTCCCTTGCTGTCGTCAAACTTCAGCATACCCAGCGCGATGGCGCGGAAGAACATTTCGAATCTTTCTTTATCTTCGAGCAAAGCCACCACTTCCGGGTGTAGAATGCGGTAATTTTGCCCAAGCACAAGCGGCATGCGCGATTCGTAATAACATGCGGTAATTTCCGCAGGGAAGATATGTAACTCTGCCGCGGGGATGCCGCGATGCGGGTCTGTGACCTGCGCGATGTATGCATCCTTGCACTTGTGCCACATTTCGAAATCTGTGCTGGGTAACAAATCATCTGACTGAACAACTGTAAGTTTGTGGAAGTCTTCAGAATCAACAAGCGTAAGGCTGGAACCTTTTATATTTACCTTGCGTTCCTTCATTTCTTGCTCAAATTCATTGAAATAGCGTGTTGTGTTTTCATTTACATTCGAATGGACGCGGATGTAACAGGCCACAACCTCAGGTCCTTGCGGAACGGATCCGGTCATGTACAAAGGCTCCGCAAGCGCGCTAATGTCTTCTGCAAGTTTCTTGCCCGTCGGATATGTCTTGACAATTTCCTTTGCCAGCGGGCGTTCGTCATGTAAAACCGCATAAGGACGTTCAGCCAATTTGAGAATCAGATCCAGGTTATGCTGTTCTGGTTTATCTCCAGTGCGCTGGAAGGGAGTATAGCGGGGAGGCTTATCCTGTTCGACTGCGGGCATATCTACGCCGCAGGTAAAACCAAGCATTTTATCTTCGATGGAAACCTGCCAGCGTAAAGCCTTGATCGCTTCGGCAATGTACTCCTTATCGGGCTGGTATTCATGTTCTCCGATGATTTTGCTCACTTTGCCCAAGCGTTTATCGAGTTCATGGTTGACTCGGACGTTGTCCAGCGACAACACCGCTGTCGGATATAAACCGTCAATCTCGAGGTTGGAGTCGCCGACGGCAAGGTGCGCAATCCAGTTGTCAACTTCGGCAAGTGTGTTCTCGGCAATTTTTTCCATCTCGGTCGCTGTTTCTGCCAGCACGTCCAAGAGAATATCATCCTTGCGGACATCTATGTCGCGTTGAGCCGCCATCAGGTAATTTCGCTGGGCGCGATGGGCGTCTGGGTGGACAAAATCGTCGAAGAAGGCAAATGGGCAGGTTTTGCCCCGTTCGAGATCATAGGTTTTCAAGGCGCGTTCCGCCGCTTCGCGTGAACGGGCAGCCAGTCGCAACTCTTCATTACGAACAAGGCGTACCTTATGCAAGAACTCGGCAAAAAATGAGAAGGTTTTGATCAATTCCTCATAAAATACGCGGACATAACCAATTTTTCCACCGCGCGCCAGGTTTGGATCAGGGTTGAGGCCATTAAGGTTCGTTACTGTCCAAGCGTGAAGAATTTTCTTGTAACGCGCAATTTGGGCATTTTTTGCCTGTTCCAGCGCTTTGCCGTATTTGCCGCGCAGCCTTTCGCCACCGGCGGTATCTACGCCGTAACGCACCGCGCGGACATCTGCAACATTATTTCGGATGCGTGAAAATGCCTGATCGGGCGTATCGCCGGCTTTCCTGCTTGGCGCAACATCGCGCCAAATGGGAACCTGGAGTTCATCCATGATATTGCGGCTGATGAGTTTTCCTTCCTCATCCTGACCAATGTTGGTCAATGAAATCAATACCCGGCTTTGACCTTGAGTCAGGCCGCCGCGCGCCCATTGCTGAACAATCGCATTTTCTCTTAGCGCATTTTTGCTGCGTATTTCCGAAACCATCGGCAGAAATTGCGTGTTGGGAATTTCGTTGCCATCCACGTTAAAACTGCTGGCTCCCATAAAACTGCGCACGGCAGGTTCGCCGGGTTGGGCGGCCGTAGGTTCCTGATTTCTGACTTCGGATACGCGGTATGCGCGTTTTTTATCGTTGAATTCTGGCGCGAGGAATTCCCTCAACACGTCCAGGGCAAGTTGGTGCGAAAATTTTTCCTGCGCGTAATAAACAGGCACCTTAATTGTGTAAGACCCGACAGCCGAGTGATACGGATGCCGCGGCAGTTGCGCCAGTTTTCCGGCAAGGTTGGTGGTGACAAATTCAGTATATGCCTTGCCTGCCTTCTCATCTAATATCAATGCGACAACTTGGGCAATGGCGGGGAACAACCCCTCCTCTGCCTTGACTCCATCTAAGGAGTTAATAGTCTGGCGCGCGGGGTCGATCATATAACTTACATCGAATGCGCGGCGGTTGATCTCGATTCGCAGGTCCTTGTTTTGTTCGTGATAATTAATTTGACGGATACCATAGCGTTCACCGACAATCATAAAGCGGTCCAGTTCGCGCCATGAGGCAAAGGAGCGCGCCAGCATTTCACGCCCCTCGCCAATTCCGGAGGCGGTAAATGCGCGGGGCAACACAAAGAAACCACGTACTACATAATTATTTGCAACCAGACGCGCCGCCTGTTCGCGTGTAAGAATTGCCATGTCAACCAACATGCCGGCGCCAGTTCCACCAGCCAGAGAGCCCACAATCAGGATTTCAAGTTGGGAATCACGCGAAACCATCTTTTGCACATCCTGAATGGCTGCGCGAAGGCGGGAAACTACTTCGGATTTTTGCAAGGCAGAAAGGTCTCGGAAAACAGAGATGCGACCCATGTGGCGAATCTGCCCGCTACCCTCCTTTGTGTTGAATGCTGCGGGAGGCAGTTTGGAAAGGAAACTCTTGGCCGGGAACCATTGCAGATGGGAGTGTTTTCCGGACGCGATCTCGGTTGCCAGTTCGCTGACGTTTCCGCCAATGGGAATAAATTCCTTTCCTTCGACCAATTCCACAGCGCCAGCCTTGACCGACTCACTTTCTCCGCTGCGCCCACCCTGACCCGTTTTTGCGGTAGTCCGCGAGGTGGTGTCAAAGGAAAGCAATTTTACATTGGGCGGCATCTGACCGCCGCCGATTTCCAGCAATTCTTTCTTCAGAAAAGTCAAAACCCATTGACCCGTTCCGCCGAGTCCGATCACGATTGTTGGGCGAGGCATGGCATATCTCCTTGAAATATTATTGTTTGTAAATCGGTTGATACATCATTGTAAACGCTGTTTCAGCGTCATATGGAGTTGGAAGTTCAGGGGCAAGTTCCAGGTCGAATTTTCGCCCGTCATGGGCGACGCCCGAAACTCGCACGCCTGCGGGAACGTCGCCGCCAAATGACGCGCCTGCAAAGTCGCCTTCCAGGGGCTTCGACCTGCGGCGCGCGCTGTTTGTCACGCGCAACTTTCTCAATCCCAGATGAGTGTAATTCTTCAACTCGCGGTTTTTGATGTTGCGCCAGTTCTTTCCGCTGTGTAAATTGAATTCACCCACGGTGGCGGAGCCATCCTGGAAGACCAACATACCGTTGACCTTGTTGGTGCGAATGGCAAAGAAGCGGATAATCTCTTCAGCGGTCAGGGCAATCGCAAATACCAATAAAAACTGCCAGAACTGAGCTGTGTGGAAAAGCTGGTCTACGCGGGAAAAGGTTGTTTCAACTTCGCGGTTATAGGGACGGCGGTCCTTTAACATCGCGCTCTCATCCATCACAACTCTAACTTTTTGTTCCCCTCCCACCGCTTCAAAATTAGAAACGGTTCCGCTGAAGTGGCCGGGGTTTTGGGGGTCGAGCTGTAACTTGATCTCTCCTGTTTTTTCACCACCTTCAAGATAAGCGGTAAATACGTTTTCCGTGGTTTGAAGATATTCCCCAGGGTTGGTCAGTATATTGCCTTCGCGATCTAGCAGGCGAATTTGGACTGTCAACGGGGCAACTGCCAGCGGAACCCAGCGATCGAAGGTGATATCGTGGACATTCTTGATCGTTTCACCCGGCGGGGGATACACAACATCAATCGAAAACGGCGTCACCGGGGCGACTTCGAATTGTGTGGTGAGGTCGAACAAAGTGTAAGGCTTGTCGAATACCAGATCAGCGACAATTGTATTGAGCGGCGATGGACTGCCTTCATGGGTATATGTCTTTCCCACTACATGGACGTTATACACACCAGCAACGTCAACCCGCAGCGGTTCGGTGGAAACAAAGGCTTTTTGAGATTCGTCCCACTTCAAGGCATACTCCTGATCGTCGCCATTGGGAGAAGTGACTGTTGCGGTTGTTTCCACTGTGAAACGCGGATGACTGGCTTGTGGAATCAACGTTCCCGTTTTTTTGTCGTGCATTTCATAGATCAGGGGTTGTGGATGTTCCGGGTCGTGAAATGGCTCCACTTCATATTGTGGAATCAAATTGGGGATGCTCAACTCGCGTGAAGAATCAATTTCCACTTGTTCGTAATACGTATCCAGTCCATCGCAGTTGTCCGCCGTGAGGCTCCAGATTCCGGCGTATGGATATGAGAGAATATACGCTTCATTGGATCCAAACGAATAATAATCAGCCACATCGAAGGCTTCCGCCGAGGTTGGTTGTCCTGCTTTGATGGAATGCTCCACTCCGCTTTGGTCTTTGTAAGACAGGGTGATCTTGAATTCGGGGTCGATTGTGTATACCGTCACGCGCGCTTCGCTCAGATACGGATTCATGGCAAACTCGCCGCAGTTTAGCAGGACAGGACGCACCCCGGCAAGATATGACAGGATCTTGCGGAAGGTAGAGGGGACATCCTTGCGGGAATTCGCCTTGAGTTCAATTGCCTCACCACCGTGCGCCTTCGACATCTCGTCGTAATTGCTGATGATGCCTTCATACGCCTGACCGTATTTTTCGTACCCCGGCGGCTTGAGGAAAACCGTCCAGATATAGGTGCTGTTTTCGTATGCCTGGCGCTCGACCGGGTGGGATGACATGCAGGTATTTGCCTCTTCCGGCGGAATATAACCATCCTCGCTTTGTTTCCTTAGTTTCGAAAGGCAGGTCTCAAGATCGAGCAGACTTTGATCGTATGGAAACATGCTGTTGACCTGATATTTCAAAGTCTCTGTGCTTTTGGCGTAATCATTTGGGGAGCTCTTCGAAATACCGTTTGTCAGAAAAATAATTACCCTTTTCCTGTTAATTTTGTCATCTTCGACCACCGGGGTCGTGCGCCAGATTTTTGCCGCCTCGATAAAAGCAGATTCGGGATTGTTGCCGCCGCCCAGATTATCAGCGACAACATTTTTCTTTATCCCGTTTTCGTCGCGCAGTTCATTGGCTTCTTCGGTGGTGTCGGGGTCGATACTGTACATTCTGAGGTTGACTTGTGCACTGGACCCATACGAAATAACCGAAATACGATGGTTGGTGTCGGGGCATTGATCCAACGCCAGCCCGGTCAATAAATCGATCATGGCGTCCACGGCAAATTTGCGCTGCTCCAGGGGGTCTGCCGCTTCCTGGGTGCCGGGCGCGCTCATTGCCCAGGATTGATCCACAATGAACACTACATCCAGATTCGAACAACCCTGATTTTCTCCCTCGGTGGATTGGGGCAAAGGGGCCGACGAATCATGGGTGATTGCTCCAGCCGCAACCGGGTTTGCGATAAAGATAAACGCGATTATGACAAGCCAGATCATCACATGAGTAGTTTTGTGATATTGCATATTTCCTCCTACACTATCTGGGGGATGATGTTTATTTTCCGCTTTTCGTGAAATATCAGACAACCATCAATTTTACACCCAACCATTGAAAATTCAAACAATTATCGATGCCAAAAAATAAAGATTCCATTACCAGATCGTCGCGCATTTAAGAGCGCCTGGCGTTTCAAAGGGATGGTAGAGAGCGATTCCTTGATCGTTCAAGCGTTTCTTCCCATGTGGCAGCGCAACAACGAACCGATTGCCCAAATTTCCGATTTATACCCCAACGCCCGTTGGGTAACTAAATTTTCTGCTACAATTGAAGTATGAAACACATCTGGACACCCTGGCGCATGAAATACATCGAAAACAACGACAAAGAAGAAGGCTGTGTATTCTGCAACGCGCAAGCCCGGGAAGATGGGACAAGCAACCTGATCGCCTTTCGCGGGGAGCGTAACTTCGTCATTCTCAACCTCT
>CAILWD010000566.1 GCA_903837815.1 uncultured Chloroflexota bacterium
CAACTCGACCTCATCATCAATGCCTCTGGCACGGGTGAACAAGCCATCCCCGACACGGGCTCATTGATTCAGCGTCAGTTGGGACTTGGCAAGTCGGGCATTCCCGCCATGACCGTCCACACCACCTGCTTGAGTTTCGTCGCGGGCATGGACGTGGCTTCCAACTTCATCCACAGCGGGCGCTACAAGAATATCCTGATTTGCAGCGCAGACGTCGCCTCGTGTGGAATCAATCCGAAGGAAGCCGAGTCCGCCACGTTGGTTGGGGATGCGGCTGCAGCGGTCGTCGTTACCAAACCCGAAGCGGGAGGCAAGTCGATGATTCATCGCGCTCATTTCAAGACCTTCGGCGACGGCGCGTATCTGACCACCATCATGGGCGGCGGCTCGCGCTTTCATCCGCGCTTCGCAAATCACAAACCCGAAGATGACCTGTTCCACATGGATGGTCCCGCCGTGTTGCGAATGGTGCGCGGCATTGCCCATGAATTTTTGGACGAGTTATATCCCGGGCTTTCAAAGAGCAGTCTCGACATTGATGTCATCGTGCCGCATCAGGCGAGCAAGGTCGGCTTGATGATGCTCGAAAGATTTGGGTGGGAGCATTCGAAAATCATGAGCACGCTGGAGACATTGGGCAACTGCGTCGCGGCATCGATTCCCGTCACGTTGTATCAGGCGGTGCGCGATGGGAAGATCGAACGCGGCAAAAAGGTTCTGCTGGTTGGCACGGGCGCGGGCTTGTCCATCGGCGGGTTGGTGTTGACGTTTTAGCGTCGGGGCGGGTCTTTCGGAATGATTCAGAGTCGCAATCATCCAGCGAGACCCGCCCCTACCGATTATGAATATCCTTCTCACCGGCGGGCGCGCTCCCGTTGCGCTTGAACTCGCCCGCGCTTTTCATCGCGCGGGTCACACCGTTTTCATGGCGGAGAGTTTGCGCGGACATCTGAGTCAGCCTTCGGCGGCGGTGAAGGCTAATTTCCTCGTCCCAGCCCCAAGGACGGAGTCGGGGGCGTTTCTCGCGGCGTTGAAAAAAATCGTCGCGCAGAATCAAATCGATTTGCTCATCCCAACCTGCGAAGAGGTCTTCCACATCGCAAAAGGCTTGGACGAAATTCCATGCCGCGTCTTCACTGAGCCGCTCGACAAACTGGATTCGTTTCACAACAAGTGGAAATTTTCGATGAGCGCGGCGCGGTGTGGATTGCGCGTGCCTGAGACGATGTTGATTCAAAATCGGGACAACCTGCTGAGTGTTTTTGGACGATGGCGGGGACTTGTCCTCAAGCCTGTTTACTCGCGCTTCGCTTCGCGAACTTTGATCCTGCCACAGTTTCGAGACGCCTTGTCCACGCTGAAGTTTGACTCCGCTTGGGTGGCGCAAGAGTTCATTGCGGGGCGGCAGTTTTGCAGTTATTCGGTTTGCCAAAATGGGAAAATCACCGCGCACGCCACCTACCCGACAATTTTCACTGCTGGGCAGGGCGCAACGATTGCCTTCGAGCCTGTTGATCACCCCGAGATTTTTTCGTGGGTCAAAACTTTTGTGGAGCGTTTCGGCGTGACGGGGCAGATGTCTTTTGATTTTATCCAGTCGGAAGACGGGCTGTTGTACGCGCTGGAATGCAACCCGCGCGCCACCAGCGGCGTTCATTTGCTGGCAAGCCATCCGCAGTTTATCGAATCATTTTTTCGCGCTGAGCCTGCGGAACTCATCACTCCGCTCAAGAATAAAAAGATGCTGGCATCCGCCATGCTGGTCTACGGCTTGTCCGCCGCCCTGGCAAATGGAACTTTCCGCGCATGGCTGGAGACCTTCCTCCACAGTGATGACGTGATTTGGGACGCGAAAGACCCGCTGCCGTTTTTGCTCCAATTCCGCAGTTTGCTGTTTTATTCGAAACTGGCGCGTAAAAAGAGAATCAGCCCGCTGGAGGCATCCACGTTTGACATCGAGTGGAATGGGAGAGGGGAATAACTCACACTCCACTCTTGCGAGGTTTATAATTCCCAACATAAACCTGCATCGTTTAACTTTGATACCCCATCCCATGACTGACCCAAAATCCTCATTTCACCCAACCAATTTCCATAAATGGACGCCCAAGTCGAACATCCTTTGGTGGGCGCTGATTGCGGCGGGCGTTTTGCTGCGCCTGTATCCGTATTTTCTCCAACGTTCTTTTTGGGCCGACGAAGCGAGCCTTGCGCTGAATCTCGTCGAACGGAATTTTGCCCAACTCATCCTGCCGCTGAATTATCAGCAGGGAGCGCCCATCGGCTTTTTGTTCATCGAAAAGCTCTCGATGATTTTGCTGGGCAACAACGAATATGCCCTGCGTCTCTTTCCGCTTGCGGCTGGGATTCTCGCGCTCTTCCTGATGGTTTCCATTGCGCGGGAACATTTCGGCATGAGCGGCTTGTTTGCCGTGACCGTGTTTGCGTTCGGCTGGAATCTTATCTACTATTCCTCCGAACTCAAACAGTATTCCAGCGACGCCGCCCTCCTCCTGCTGTTGGTTGCACTTGCCCTGCGACTGCTCAAACCCGAAACCGCCTCGGCGCGGGATTTCATCCTGCTTGGGGCAGTCGGTTCCCTCGTCATTTGGGTTTCGCATCCCTCGTTTTTCTCGCTTGCCGCAATCGGGGTCGCCCTGCTGGTCGAAAAACTCTTCCGTAAAAATTACGCGCCCCTCTCCTGGATTCTTGCCCTCGGCGTCGCGTGGCTGGCTTCCTTCGGATTGCAATATCTGGTCTCCCTGCGCCACCTTGCAAGTGATGGCTTTTTGCAAAGCTATTGGGGCAAAGCCTTCATGCCCATGCCGCCCTGGAGCAATAAGACCTGGTTCTTCAACACCTACCTCTCGATGATGGACCTCAGCATCAGCACGGAGATGATTGCGATTTACCTCGTGCCCGTCCTGCTGGTGATTGGCGGCGTGTCGCTCCTCGTCCGCAAGCGCGGATTCGCCCTCATCCTGATTCTGATTCCGGTGATGGCGCTGGCGGCCTCGGCCTTGCAGAAATATCCGCTCAAGGGCAGGTTCATGCTCTTCCTCATCCCGCCCCTTTTGCTGATTCTGTCCGAAGGGCTGGGACGCATCTACGAATTTCTCTCCGCGCGGAACCGCCCGCTGGCGTTTGCGCTGTCTGCCTTGCCCGCGTTGTGGCTTGCCTTCTTTCCAGCCCTTGTCACGTTTTACGAGACCCGCGCCCTGCAACCCAATGCGGGACTCCGCCCAATGATCGAACACATCGCCCAACACCGGGCGGCGGATGATGTCATCTATTCCTATCAAAGCGCCGAGCCGCCTTTCCGCTACTATGCCCCGCTCTTCGGCATCCAAACGGAAGGCGACAACGTCGTCATTGCGCCAAGCACCCCCTCGAAGAAGCAAGCCCTTGAACGCTTCTTCAAAGACCTCGATAAACTTCAAGGCAGGGGCAGGGTGTGGTTTGTCTTCACCGACATTGTGGATTGCGGCGGGTGTGACGGCGACCCGCAAGCGTTCTACGTCGCCGAGTTGGAGGAGCGCGGAATCCTGCTCGACCAATCCAATGGGATCGGCGCGAATGCCTATCTTTACGAATTACCGTGATTGAATCACATACTCCACGCGGTCAATCGCCGCACCGAGACTGGCAATCTGAAAACTGAAAACGGCTTTCTCGCCGGGTTGCATCGAGCCGCCATCCCAAATTTTCAATCCCGTCACCTGCCCGCCTTTGTCGTAAGCCACAGCCGCAATCCGCGTTTGGGTTGCGGCTTTTGATTCGACTGGCAGATAAATCTCCCCGCTGACTTTTGCCGTCAGCCCGTTCCAACCGATTTGCGTGACGATATTATTCAGGCTGGCGGATAAATACCCCGCCCCGTTCGATGGGACGGCGCTCAGGATTTGAATCTGCATCGTCGTGTCGGTGGGCGCTGCGGGGAAGAAGGCAAACACGGGCAGGGACGTATTCGGCGGCAGGATGTCCAGCGGAAGGAAGGCG
>CAILWD010000567.1 GCA_903837815.1 uncultured Chloroflexota bacterium
ATCAGGAGTTTTTCTGCCATTTTTCCTCTGTTAATCGGCCAGCGTTCAAGTTTCTGCAATTATAACGGACAAGTCTCATATTTTCGGTATTTTTTGGATCCTTAGGGCAAACCTCTCATCGATGCATTTTAAAGGTCTTGGGCCAGGCCAGAGTAATACATGGCGCGCAAAAAATAACTCTGTTTTGCTCCGCGGTCGCAAGTATAAAAAATCCCTGTAAAATTTGACTTCCCCAACCCGTCAAATTATGTAATAATATCAACGTCGCATGTATCTTCGTGAACGTGACGACACATCCCAATTTTAGAACGCAGAGCGCAATGTTTCGAATGGGGGAAGCGCCCGAGCGGACTCTACCTTAATCGGAGGGTACCATGTCAACTGTTACACCTGTCTCAACCAGCACGTCACAACGCAAGAAGGTGACCACGCTTACGTTCCGCCAAAAGAAGGAACGCGGTGAACCGATCACCATGCTCACAGCCTATGACTATCCCACTGCGGTGGCGATGGACAAGGCTGGCATTGATTCCATCCTCGTCGGCGATTCGCTGGCGATGGTGGTTTTGGGCTACGAAAACACCCTGTCCGTCACCATGGACGAGATGCTGCACCACGCGCGAGCGGTCTCACGCGGCGCGAAGAGCGCCCTGCTTGTCGGCGATATGCCGTTCATGTCGTATCAGGTCACAGCGGAGGAGGCGCTCCGCAACGCGGGACGTTTCCTGCAAGAAGCTGGCATGGACGCGGTCAAACTCGAAGGGGGACGAGATCGGGCGGAGGCAGTCCGCAGAATTACGGGGGCGGGAATCCCCGTCATGGGACATCTCGGGCTGACGCCGCAGTCCATCCATCAGCTTGGCGGATTCCGCGCCCAAGGCAAGACTGCTTCGGCGGCAAAGATTCTACTCGAAGATGCGAAAATCCTCGAAGAGGCGGGAGCCTTCAGCCTCGTGCTTGAGGCGGTTCCCGCGCGGCTGGCGGAATATATCTCGAAGCAGATTTCCATCCCGACGATTGGCATCGGCGCGGGCGCGGGCTGTGACGGTCAAGTGCTGGTGACGCACGACCTGCTCGGACTCTTCGACCGCTTCACGCCGAAGTTCGTCAGAAAGTACGCGGACTTCCACACGGAGATGAACAAGGCTTTCACGCAGTACATTGACGATGTGGAAACAAAGCGCTTCCCAGCCATCGAACACACGGTTGAAATGACAGACGAGGAATGGAATGAATTCATAAGTAAAAAATGAGAAGTGAGAAGTGATGAGCAACGATATTCTTCTTGTTGGTACTGGCGCGCTGGCAACCCTCTTTGCGGCGCGCTTGAGCGAAGCGGGACATTCCGTTTCGATGCTTGGCACGTGGAAGCAGGGACTGCAAGCCTTGCGCGAAAATGGCGCGCGCATTCAGGAAGCCGACGGAAGCGAACAAGCTTATCCCGTCCATGCGACTGATGATCCGCTCGATGTGCGTGGCGCAAAGTTTGCAATTGTACTGGTCAAGTCGTGGCAGACGGAGCGCGCGGCGCGTCAACTCAAACTGGCTCTGGCAGATGACGGACATGCGCTCACGCTCCAAAACGGACTCGGCAACCTCGAAACGCTGACGCGCGACCTCGGATTTGGTCGGGTCTCGTTAGGCGTGACCACCACCGGGGCGACGTTGCTAGGCCCAGGCCTGGCGCGAACAGGCGGGGAGGGGATCATCTCCATTGAGCAGAATCAGGCTCTCGCTCCGCTCGAAGCGGCTCTTCGTTCATCGAATTTCAATTTACAAGTCGTGGACGACGCCCAATCACTGATTTGGGGCAAGCTGGTCATCAACGCCGCCATCAACCCATTGACCGCCCTGTTGCAAGTCCCGAATGGCGAGTTGCTGGCGCGTCCCGCCACGCGGAGGATGATGGCATCGCTGGCAAGCGAGACCGCCGAGGTCGCCGCCGCCGAGCATGTGCATCTGCCGTTCAGCAACCCCGTCAGCGCGGCGGAGGATGTGGCGCGCAAGACCGCCAAAAACATTTCGTCCATGTTCCAGGATGTGCGGCGCGGCGCTCCCACCGAAATCGATGCCATCTGCGGAGCGGTGACCCAACGCGCCGAACTTCACGGGATCAAGACGCCGTACAACCGAGCTTGCTGGCAATTGGTGCGGGCGCTCTAAAAAAACAAGGACTTCAAGGTCTGCCCAGACCTTGAAGTCCTTGTTTTGAAAAACCGTCCCGACTATCGCCACGCGGCGAGAATCGCGCCGAACAACACAAAGTTGACCAGGTGATTGCCAATCTCAATTGCCCAGACCTTCAAGCCGTGTCCAGCAAAGAGTTTGTTGACCAGGTAGGTGGGCGCGATAAATCCGAGCCAGAGCATGAAGCCGGTCAAAATGCCGGGCGTGCCCATGGCATTGACCATGAACGCCATCGCTACCGCCTGAACAAAAGATGAAAGCACGGTGAGCGCCCAGGTCATGCCCATGTTTTCCATGCCGGGTTGTTCCCGCCCTGCGCCAACGATCTTCCACCAGGCAGGGAAGAAGGTTTTGGGGTTATACCAAAGGGAACCGCTGATCATGCTTACCACCACGCAGGCCGCCACAGCCAGCCAATTAATAGAACCGAAATCCATTTTAGCCTCCAAACAATAAAGTTGACCGGCACACGCCGATCGATGAAAGTTACAACACGAAATTTGCTCTAAGTTGCGAAGTCTCATTTTCTGCACAGACGCCAACCCTTTACAAGATTGTTAGACTGCGTTTTTTTAGTACTTAACCTAAGTTGCTACCTGCCAAAGGAAATTGATGCTACAAGCGAGCACAAACAGGGCGACCTTGATTTCAAAACCTTTGGCAGTAATAGCATGAATTGATTTTGGTAATAGGCGTTC
>CAILWD010000568.1 GCA_903837815.1 uncultured Chloroflexota bacterium
GCCAGAGGCGGGACCCAGCGCCATGCCGAGGTTGTAGGTGGCGGTGGTCAGCGAGAGCGCCGTACTAACCTCCCATTTCCCACGCGCAGCTGTGACATAACTGCTAAGCGGCGAAGCCACAAATGCAGTCACGCCGTACAACGCCAGCCCCACCAGATAAAGCGGCAGGCTTTTCGCAATGCCCATCATCAGAGTGGAGACGACGCCCAAGAGCCAGGCGGTGATCAACATCGGGCGGCGACCGATCCTGTCGGCGAGATGTCCGCCTGGGATGTGGGTAATCGCCATGAAAAAGCCAAATGCGCCGAGGGCAAATCCCACCTGCTGTTTGGAGAGTAAAAATTCGGTCTCCAACCGAATCGGCACGAAGTTGTAAAACATCCCTTCGCCAATGCCCCAAAGCATCAGGGCGGCAGCCACGAACAAAAGATTTCGATTCAAATTTTCCTCGCAAAGTAAGGGCAACTCTTTACGTTGAAAAAGTCGTCCCGCTCAATACGGAAGAGTTGCCCCTACCGAGTTTCCACCCGCCGAATAAAATCCCGCGCCAATTCAAACACCTGCCCCCGCGCCGCGTCGCGTGTGACCACATGCCCCGAACCCGACACATAGTTTTTCGATTTGTCCGCCGCATTCACCAAGCTCGCATAAATATTTTCCATGTTCGCGGGCAGGACATAATCGTCATCTTTGGAATGAATCAGGCAGGCGGGCACGTTCACCTTCGGCAACGCCGCGCGCATTTTAGACAGCAAAACTTCCAACTCCGCCGCCGAGCGAATCGGGTTCAGCGGATACGAGACATGCTCCTTGAAGGCTTCCATGTCGAACCAGCCCGCGCCAGGCTTGCCCTTGGATTTCGGCAGGTAGGTTCTGAAATAACTGTAGAGTTGGATTTGCCACGCGGGATGTTCACTCGGCAATTCGTACGGCGCAGACATCGTGACAATACCCTTCACCGCCAGCCGTGTAGACATCAGCAATGACAGCGCCCCGCCCATCGAAAGCCCCACGAAGTAAATTTCATCTGCCGCGCCTCGCAACAGGTTGTAACCGTCTTCCACCGAGGCGGTCCAATCTGTCCAGCGCGAGCGCACCATGTCTTTGGGACGGGTGGCATGTCCCGACAGCCGTACGCCGAGACAGGTGAATCCGAGTTCGCGGTTCAGATATTCCCCCATCCAGCGCATTTCCTTGGGCGTGCCAGTAAAGCCGTGAATCAGCAGAATGCCAGTCCGCCCGCCAGGAAGAAAAAAAGGTTCAGTTGTAGGAATGGTTTGGTTCACGCCCCAATTATATCAATGAGACCGCGCAACCCCAACTCGTATGACCGCCAGCCAAACCCGCTGACCTTGCCTTTGCACACCGCCGACACCAGCGAGACGTGCCGAAACTCTTCCCGCGCATACACATTCGACAAATGCACTTCAATCACAGGAATCACAATTGCTGAAATCGCGTCACGCAGCGCGACCGATGTGTGAGTGTAGCCGCCAGGGTTGAAGACCACGCCCGCCGCCCAAGTCCGCGCGTCGTGCAGGGCGTCAATCAACGCGCCTTCGTGATTCGATTGCAGGCAAGTCACCTCCGCGCCCAACTCCGCGCCCAGCGCAACCATCTTCGCGTTGATGTCATCCAACGTCATCGAGCCATAAACCCCAGGCTCGCGTGTGCCAAGCAAATTCAAGTTTGGTCCGTGTAAAAGTAAAATTTTCATATCGCCTCACTTTCGTCCTGGGCGAAGCCGAAGGACAGCGCACTTCGACTTCGCTCAGTGCGAATTATTCCAGCACTTCTTCCAAATCACTCACATCCACAAGTTCCACCTTCCCAATCTCCACAGGAAGCGCAAAGCGAATAACCTTTGCGTTCTTCTTTTTGTCCACCCGCATGGCTTGGATGATCTTTTCACGCGGCATTTCTTGGGGAATGGCGATGGGCAGATTCAACGCTGACAGCGAATCCTGTACCGCTTTTACAACGCCCGAAGCTGCCAGCCCAACCCGAGCCGAATACGCCGCCTCGACCGCCATCCCGATGGCAATCGCCTCGCCGTGCCGCAGTTGGAATCCGCTGACCAGTTCCACCGCGTGCCCCACGGTGTGCCCCAAATTCAACGCCGCGCGGAAGCCCTTCTCGTACGGGTCATTCTCGATGACTTTGATTTTCACCGCCATCGCGCGTTTGACCACTTCTTCGAGATTGCCCTTCACCCAGTCTATGCCGCGATTGCACATCGCAAACA
>CAILWD010000569.1 GCA_903837815.1 uncultured Chloroflexota bacterium
AGGCTGGAAATCCGCGACATCACCAGCGTGCCGCGCGGCTTGTCCTTTTCCATCAGCTTTTGATTGACCTTTTCCACCCGTTGGATGATTTCCGCCATTTCATAGATGGCGTTCACGCCCTTTTCCGGGGCCGACCCGTGCGCTGAAACACCGTGGGTTTTGATCGAAACCTGGGCCTTGCCCTTATGCCCCAGGGTGATCACGTTGTTGGATGGCTCACAAATGATGGCGTAATCTGGCCGGAGATGCAGCTCTTTGAACAGGTGCTTCAGGTTTTCACCATCGCAGTCCTCTTCAAAAACAGTACAGGAAACATAAATGGTTTTGCCATCCAGCAGGCCGAGCTTTTTGGCATTAGAGCCAGCGTAAATGGAAGCCGCCGCTGATGATTTCATGTCTACCGAACCCCGGCCATACAGGCGTCCATCCACAATTTCCCCGCTGAATGGCGGGATGTTCCATTCGGCGGCATCCGTCACATCCACGGTGTCGAGATGAGAATCGAACAGGATGGATTTCCCGCCGCTGCCGATCCGCCCGATGAGATTGCCCATCGAGTCGATGGTTACCTCGTCATAGCCAAGCGCCTTCATCCGGGCCGCAGCCAGGCTGATTACTTCTTCCTCCTGGCCGGACAGACTCTTTGTTTGCACCAGGCTTTGGGCAAATTCAATCAAATCCTGGCTTTCGTCGGTGGAAATGGGTTTGGTTGTCATTCGATCGCCTCGCTGTAAATTCCTATTGTTTACACGGTCCAATCGTCGAGTTCGTCATCCACCTGCTGCAAGGTGCGCAGCAGCATCCCTGTGGCCTGCCATCGTTCTCCTCCAGCGGTTGCTGCCTTCACTTCTTTTGCAAACTGGATGGCATCATCCGTCCAACCGGCACGCGCAAAGCCCAGGTAATACACTTTCCACTGACCTTCCGGCGGCAAAACCCGTTCGGTTTTTTCAACCAGTTTTCGCAAGACATCCCCATCAATCGGGTGGCGATCCCATTTGCATTCACCCAAAATCAGCGTCTTATCCATAAAGTTTACGCCGGCCACATCAATCTGCGCATCCCTGTTCCAGATGCTGCCAACCTGGTCGGGCAGGAAAGGCACCACCTTGCGCCCGCTGGTGCGCAGCAGCCATTCCCGGCACAATTCCTCCCAGGTGTGCGTGCCAATAAAATCCACCAGGTGCCTTTTGATTTCTTCCAAAGTCTGGTCGTCCACCCCCATCGCCAGTTGGGACTGCCGGCGGGAGAGAAAACGATAGTAAAAACGCAGGTAGGGGTCGGTGATGTGATGGCGTCCCTGACGCGAAGCTTCGCGCTCCGTAACCGGCAAACGCCTTTCCACAAAACCGGTACCGATCAAGGTGGTCAGGTACATGGAAATGTGTTTGTCTGGCAAACCGCAAGCCGAGGCGATTTCTTTCGGGGTGCGGTACCCCTGGGCAATGGCGCGCAGGATGGCCGCGTAATTGTGGATTTCCGAAACGAAATCCTGCAGCAGGAGACGAGGCTCATCCTGGAGCAGGTTCGCGTCTGACAGCAGCTTTTCCCGGATGTTTTTATCCAGACTCAGTTCGGGCTTGAACTTCTTCCAGTAAGCCGGCACCCCGCCAAACATGGCATACACGGCCACCCGCTCATCCGGGCGATACTTTGGAAAAAAACTGCGGGTTTTGGAGAATGGCAGGGGTTGCAGCATCAACCGCGAGGTGGCCCGCCCGTAGAGCGGCGCATGATAAGAAAGCACACCCCGCTCCATCATGCCAACGTGGGAACCGGAGATGACCAGAAACACGTTTGCGTTTTGCAGATGCTGGTCCCAAACATTTTGCAGGATTCCGGCAATCCCCTGTTCCAGCATCATCAGGTAAGTGAATTCATCCAGGATCAGGGCAAAGCGTTCATACTTTGCCATGCGCGCCACCTGCTCAAAGGCCGTCCCCCAGGTGCTGTAGCTAAAGTCGCTGGGAGCCGGGCTGCTGCTTTCAAAGTTTAAAAGGGCTTGCGAAAAGGCGCGCAGTTGGTCTTTGGAGGAGGTTGGCTCAGCCACCCAATAGAGCGCCCTGGGCTGGGCAGTTTCAATCCAGTGCGAGACCAGGCGGGTCTTGCCAACCCTGCGCCTGCCATACAGAATCAGCATGCTGGCCTGGTCTGATTCCCATTCGGCCTGTAGAATTTTCAGTTCACGCTCACGACCTACAAAGGGGAGTTGGGCGATGGATGTCATGGCTTTCTCCTTGAAATTAGGATAATCGAAAATAGTATAATTCAAATTATCCTAATTTCAAGGTGCAATTTTGTTTTACAAAACACCCGTCCATATGGAAGATAAATCTGCCAGGATTATAATTGGAACAATAATTCTATTTATGGAATTTTGGAGAAAGTAATAATTTTTGATACACGGGACATCTAGCCCACACAATGATTACGCTCAAGTTCCCTAATCAAGCCACCTGAACCCGATTGAAATAAATAAAGAGAGTAAACCATAAAAGGCAGGTAGTATGAGCCGATATGAACGTTTGATAAAACTTGCAGTTGATAAACTATCCGGAGAAGTTCTTGATGCCGATGAAATTTTTGATAAAAAGAAGGATGCTTTCGAGATTAGACGAAAATATCAAAAGAAAGAACTGTTACCCATATGCTATGAATGCGATCAGGATTTAGAAGTTTCAGGGAGCAAATATGAGAGGCTGCACTTTAAACATAAATCCGGTCATTCTTACTGCTTTCTTACTGATGAGAATGTCTTGCCGCAAGAACACGAAAAATTTCTCAAAATCCTGCAATGCAAAGAAAGTGATCGGCATCAACATTTAAAAAACAGGATCGGTTCTCTTTTGCAAAAAGTCGATGGGGTTGAAAAATCATCCATAGCGATCGACAACAAGTTCATAATTCGGGGCGATGAGAAAAGAAGACCTGACGTATATTGCAAGTATTATGATAAAGAACTTGTTTTCGAAATCCAACTTTCAGATCTTTCGCTTGGATATATTCTGAGCCGTTATGAATTTTATAAAAGACATGGCATGTACCTGATATGGATTTTGGATAACTTCAACATTCGCAATCAAGGAACTTTGGAGAAAGACATCAAATACCTGACAAAGTACGAAAACTTCTTCAAGTTGGACGAGGATGTTGTTGATACCCTGAATCTTGTGTGTGAATACAAAGATGTTTTCCTGACGGACAACAATAAACTTCACACGAAATGGCAAAAAAAATCTGTTCCTTTGAGCCAAGTGCATTTTGATGATGAAGATTATCAGATTTACTATTCCAAGTTCGGTGATAACAAAATCCAGGCAGAAATTCAGCAAAGAAAAAGAGCTGAAGAAATCCAACTGGAAAACGATCGGCTTGCACGTGAGCGCCGCCGCCAGTATGCTGAATCCAAGGCAAACAGGATCATAGAAGAAATCAAGCTATTCCGAGACAGGAAGGCGCAGAATTTTGTTGATATCTCAATGCAAATCTATGAACTTGATGAATACGAACTGCAAATGTTCAATTCGCGTCTAAACAAAACTAAAAAGTCACCCGTAATCCACTGGATTTCTACCGCAACTCGGGATGATATTGCTTTTATTGAGTTTGTTCTCAACTGTAATCAGATTGCCCTTGATGTTAATCTCAGTGACACAGCCGGCAGGACAGCATTTCAAGCTGTTTACGAAAACAAGGGGATTGGGAAATACGCTCCAATGAAATCATTGTTTAAGCGCGGTTATAAGTTAACGGATGCCGATAGAGTATTTTTTTCAAACCTTCCACAGGTTGAAAAGGATGAAATCAATTTTGTCGTTTACGAGTTGTGCAACAATCTTTCAGACAGAACCTTGGTTGATATGATCTTCAGCCATTCCAAAGAACTCTTTACGATCGAGTCTTCCAAACAACAAAAAATAGTTGGTTTTAATTACAAAGAAAACGAGTGGATTGCTTTTGCGAATAATGCGATTGACCATTACTCTGAATACTGGGAATATATCGAATTGGCATTTAA
>CAILWD010000570.1 GCA_903837815.1 uncultured Chloroflexota bacterium
CATCACCACGGTCTTGCCCTGCGCCACAAATCCCTCGAACAAACGGATGATGGTATCCGAAGAACGCGTATCGAGATTGCCCGTCGGTTCGTCGGCGACCAACAAGGGCGGGTCACAGGCCACGGCGCGGGCAATGGCGGCGAGCTGCTGCTGTCCCGTTGAAACCAGCACAGGGAGTTTGTGCGCGAACTTTTCCAAGCCCACCAGTTCCAGCAGTTCCATGGCGCGCTTCGGGCGGTCGTCGAAGTCGTACATGTCCACGTAATCCATCGGGAGCATGACGTTCTCGAGCAGGGTCAGCGTGGGCAGAAGTTGGAAGAATTGAAAGACGATGCCCAAATTCTTTCCGCGCCACTTCGAGCGCTGGCTTTCGGTGACACCCGTATAAATGTCCTTGCCGCCGACCACAACCTGCCCCTCGGTGGGATGGTCGATGCCGGTGACCATGTTCAACAGCGTGGATTTGCCGCTGCCCGATTTGCCAACGATGGAAACGAACTCACCGCGGTTGATGGTCAGGTCCACGCCTTTGAGGACGGTGAACTCGCCCGCGGCGTTGGCAAAGCGTTTGACGACGCCATGGAGTTGGATCATGGCATCCGGGGCGGATTCTGCCATTCGGGCGGAATTAGCTTTCGGGTTGGAGCGAAGCGGAGATTTTTTCATTTCCGCCTCAGGGTTGTTTTGTCGAAATTGGAATCATTCCGCCCGTCGAGTAATTCCCCATCGGCAATCGTCAGGCTGCGCGAGAAGCGGGTGGCAAGCCCCATGTCGTGTGTGACCATGATGATGGTCTTGCCCTGATCTTGTACCAGATGCTCGAAGACCTCAAAGATGTGATCGGCGGTGAGCGAGTCGAGGCTGCCTGTGGGTTCGTCTGCGACCAAAATCTGCGGGTCGTTGGCGAGGGCGCGGGCGATGGCGACGCGCTGCTGCTGTCCGCCGGAGATAAAGGCGGGGAGTTTGTGGGCGTGCTCTTCGAGTTCGACCAGTTGCAAAAGTTCGAGGGCGCGGTCGCGTGATTTGCGCGGGTGAAAATTGTTGGAGAGGTCCATCGGCAGCATGATGTTTTCGAGCAGGGTCAGCATGGGCAAAAGTTGAAACGACTGATAAACGACGCCCATGTTCTGTCCGCGCCAGAGGGCGCGCGCATCCTCGCCCATGTCATGCACCGATAGTTTTTTGCCGTCGGTGTAAGCCAAAACTTCGCCGCTGGTAAGTTCGTCCACGCCGTTGATCATATTGAGCAGGGTCGATTTCCCCGCGCCCGACTTGCCGACAATGCCAAGAAATTCGCCTGTGCCAACTTTCAGGTTGATGTTTTTCAGAGCATCAAAATCCCCTGCCGCTGTGGAGTAGGTCTTCGAGATGTCATTTAGTTCGATCAAGGGTCCGGACATAATTATGCTTAATTTTACCGCCGTTGGGCAATTCGGTGGAAAACGCAGCATTACAAAGGGCATACGTTTTATTGCTGTGGACAGGCTGGCCGATTTGTCTGCGCAGCAATGCAGGGTAAATCGTTGTGCTACAATATCCAAACGAATGACTTCTCTAAATGAATTCTTTGCCGTCAACAAGGAACTTGCCCTTTTCATCTACGGATTGGGTTTTTTCATTTTGGGCTTTGCCATTGTCTTGCAGGTTCAACAATCCTCCAGGCTTGAGCTTGCCCGCAGCCTGAGATGGCTTGCGGCATTTGGGATCACCCACGCCTTCAACGAGTGGGGCGAACTTTTCATCCCTTTCCAGATGGATCATCTCCCCGAAGTCGCGGTCAAACTGTTGTTCGCAATGCAACTGGTTTTACTGGCGGTTTCCTTTGCCCTGTTGTTCCAATTCGGGATATCTGTCCTGCGTCCCTTTACCCGACAAAATTGGCTGAATTGGGTTCCCCTTCTTTTACTGCTCCTGTGGACTCTCGTTTCGTTCTTTATTCTATTCCCATTGGCAACCGACCACAGGGATTGGTATCGGACTGTCATTGCCCTGGCGCGTTATTTCATCGGGTTTCCCGGCGGATTACTGGCTGCATACGGATTACGCTACCATGCTCTCAGGCGCATCAAACCGCTTAATGTCCCGGCAATTTTCAGCAACCTGCAAATTGCAGGAATCCTGCTTGGGGTGTATGCATTTCTGGGGGGCTTTATTCCGCCGCCAGTGGGTTTCTTCCCGGGCAATCTTCTGAATAGCCAAACTTTTGAACAGGCAATTGGAATTCCGGTTATCACCTTCCGAACAGCCATCAGCCTGATAATCGCCTTTTACATGATCCGCTCGCTGGAAATCTTCACACTCGAAACCCAAAGAAAGGTCGAGGAACTGGAACAGGGGCAAATCATCAATGCGGAACAGGAAAGACTCGCGCGCGAATTGCATGACGGTGCGATCCAGAAAGTTTATACGGCAGGACTACTGGTCGAATCTGCTTCGCGAATGGCTGAGTCGACAGGGGAATTGGGGACGAGGCTGGAGCGGGCAAAGGTTGTCTTGAACGACGCCATTGCCGATTTGCGTCACAACCTTGCCGAACTGCACCATTCCGAGGTTTTATCGGCAGGCGAGTCGCTGGAACAATGGCTTCGCAAACTGGCGGAGGACCCGCATTACAACACGCTGGTCAACATTTCACTCGATTTGAACCTGCCGGACGAGAAGGCGCTCTCTCCCACCCGCGAACGCCACGTCTTCGCGATTGTCAGCGAAGCGATGTCGAACATTGTGCGTCATGCCAACGCCAGCAATGTCAATATACAAGCCCGTGACCTGGGAGAAAAAATGCGGCTTCTCATCACCGACGATGGAGCCGGATTGGATTCAAAAGCCAAACCGGGCTATGGGCTTCGCAATATGCGCGACCGTTCGCGTCTCTTGAACGGCGAATTGCGTTTTTCCGAACCTGCCTCCAAGGGGACGACTGTCACGCTTGAAATCCCCTGGATGGACTGAATCCATGAAAAAGACGCGCATCCTTTTGGTTGACGACCATGCCATCGTGCGGCTGGGATTGATGACCCTGCTCAACGACCAGCCTGATATGGAAGTGGTGGCCGAGGCAAGCACATCCGCCGAGGCAGTGCGGGCGGTGGAAAAATTCAAGCCGGATGTGGTTTTGATGGACATTCGCCTGCCGGGCGAAGGCGGCATCGAAGCCACGCGCCAGGTTACGTCCCGCTTTCCAGACAGCAAGGTGGTGATGCTGACCTCCTTCGCCGACGATGAACTTGTGCTTCGCGCAATCAGCGCCGGGGCAGTGGGATATGTTTTGAAACAAGTCGGAAACGAAGAGTTGCTGCGGGCGATTCAGGCTGCGGCGAGAGGCGAAGCGCTGCTCGACCCGTCCACAACCGCCAAATTGCTTTCCCGTGTCCGCGAGTTGGATCGCAAATCCGAGGAGGATGCCTTCCGAAAATTTTCAGACCGCGAAATGGATGTGCTGGCACATTTGGCGCGCGGCAAAACAAACGCGGAGATCGGCAATCTATTAAATTTGAGCGAGAAGACGGTTGGAAATTATGTGAGTTCAATGTTCGAGAAGTTGCAACTGGGTAACCGCATCGAACTCGCTGCATACGCCTACGAGCACCACCTGTTTGAGCGCATGGGCAGGGAATAAAAAGTGACAGTCACCTGTGAGGTGACTGTCACTTTTCTTAGCAGGACTTTGTCTTACGGCTTGGGCATGAATACGAAGGGGGTCGAGCCAGCCTGAAAAGCGTGGCGAACCTGGGCATTCTCGAACACAGCCAGACCAAAGTAGTATGTGCCAGCCATATCTGAGAATTCGACGTCGGTTTCAGAGGCGGTGACCAGCTTGCGGCTGAATTCAATCGTCCATGTGCCATTTTCCCATTTCCAAGAGGCGGAGATATCGCCACGGTCGCCGACAATCGGAGATTTGATGATGCCGGGCAGGTAGGAACCAGCGGGCATGGCATCGAGAGCGGCCTGGTCGAGAGCAACTTTTTCGCTGTCGAGGATGTAGCCGGGAGCGCCTGTGGTCAGATCAGCATTCGGGGAGGTGAAGCCAGGCTTGGTCTTGTCGGGAACGGTCTTGGAGGCATCAGCGGGGTCAGCCATGGTGGCAAAGTTATCGGCATATCCACCGGATTCTTTTGCGTCACTCTTGCGGCCAGCTTCCTTTGCCTTCTCAGCGTCAAACTTGGTCCAGTCAAGATACTGATCGTCAATCTGTCCATCGTTGCGGACGGATTTCCAGTGCCAGATGTCGCCCAATTCGCCTTCGGCAGAGGTGTATTTGTTGCCATAGGGTTTCACATCGGAGTTCTCGCCCGCGTGGCAGGCAACGAAACAACCAGTGGTTTCGAAGTTCTTGATGCTGTTGTTGACAGACCAGATCATGGAGAACTTGTCTTCATAGACGGTGTTGTTGTCGCCGCCTTTGTCGTTCTCGTCTTTGATCTGTTTCCAGGTGCCGTCATCCTGCTTCTGCCAGGGGGAGCGGAACCAGGATTCAGTCGGGTCGGCATAGGTCAGGAGGAAGTAGACAGTGTCGCCGCTGTAAACGGATTTGAGCGAGGCATCGACAGCAAAATTGTTGAATCCGCCAGCGACGGGGATGACGGTTTCCTGGGCATCGGCCCAGGCGGCTTCGTCAGCGACGCCATCGAGAGTGGGAGCGGCATCCACAGGGTAGGAAACGAGAGCGCCTTCGGGGGCTTCCCATGCAGGCATGGGCGGTTCGGTTGGGGCGGGCGGTTCGGTTGCAACAACAGGCGCTTCAGTGGGAGCGGCGGTCGGCGCAGCAGTTGGCGCACCGCAGGCTGAAAGCACCAGCGACGCCAGAACGATCAGGGACAGGACGGAAATTATCTTCTTCATGTGAACTCCTCATTAATGTTTTGATTGGAAGGGCTATATGTAAAATCTGCTCACGATTTTTTCATGTTGCCTCCACAAGTTTATGCAACTTCCCGCCATGATGTTAGAGGCGTTCTCCCCTATTTTGATGGAGGAGAACGCCTCTTTTTTTAAGAAACTATCAAACCGTCGCTACATCATGTCATTCTGAGCCGCGAAGCGGCGAAGAATCTCAACTTTTGTTGCAAAATCTGGTTGAAAAACGAGATTCTTCGCTCCCTTTGGTCGCTCAGAATGACATGCTTGGGTAGTCTTATGAATTTCAAAACACTCTCTTGACCGTGATTTTCCTGATTACCTGATTGCCGTGATTGAAGCCTAATCATGGACATCCGATAATTCTGTAAATCATGGCTAAGACACTTCCTCCAAACCTGACCGGTTTCACCGTGACCCCGTTAAATCCATCACCTCAGAAACTCCCATATTTCAAGGTTTCCCCTACCAATTCTTCAACAAAACCTCCAGCAATTTGGCGCGTTCTTCGAGACTATCGGCAAAGATGTATTCCCGCTCCGAGTGGTAGCCTTCGCCGACTGCGCCCATGCCATCCAGCACGGGGATTCCCAGCGGGGCGACGAAGTTGCCATCCGAGCCGCCGCCTGAGCCGCCTGCTTTGAGTTCCATGCCGAGTTTGCCCTTTGCGATTTGCGCGGCTTTCTCGAACGCGAGGCGATTGCCTTCGCCGCAGGGCATCGGCGGACGATTCAACCCGCCGTTGATTTTGAGCGACGTCCCCTCCAGCGCGGG
>CAILWD010000571.1 GCA_903837815.1 uncultured Chloroflexota bacterium
CAGGCTTGGACCACGTCTACAATTTCAGGGTCGAGGTGCATGATGGAGAACAGGGAACCTTGCAGGAATTCGTCATCACCGTCCTCGATTCAAACATTCCCACAGGCGAAATGCTGGACACATCGTTTGGCACGAGCGGCGTCGTCACGACAAAATTCGACAATCGTCCAAGTTCCATACTGGGACTCGGTCTGCAATCCGACGGAAAAATCGTAGTTCTTGGAAGCGCCAAGGTAAGCGACGATAACAGCGACTACACTTACAGGAAATTCCTCGCCCGCTATTCCCCCAACGGCGTTATGGACACCTCCTTTGGAACGAACGGAATTACACCCGTCGAATTCGAGTTCTTCAACGCCTCAGCCATCGAACTTCAAGCGGACGGAAAAATTGTCGTTGGCGGAGGCGGCGGGCGGGTTTCTGTCGCTCGTTACAATAACAACGGCGCTCTCGATACCTCCTTCGGGACAAATGGGATCAGCCACCTGGATATCTATGAACATAACGGGTCTGTTCGTGATGTGGCGATTCAGTCCGACGGCAAGATCGTACTGGTCGGCGACCACACACAGGGACAGGCAAACTACACCGAATTTTTCATCGCCCGCTTCACAAGCAGTGGCCAGGTGGATACCAGTTTTGTGGCGAACGGATTCAATATCATCGACTCGCTTCCCAACTACCGTTATGCCTACGGCGAGGCGGTTGCAATTCAGGCGGACGGAAAAATCGTCATATCGGGGAACATGACCGACAACGACGGGAAGAACAATCTCGCGCTTGTGCGCCTCAACCAGGACGGATCATATGACAAGACCGGCTTTGGCACAAATGGGCGGGGAAATGTAAGCACATTAATCCCAGACTTTCAAACCAGCGACGGAGCACTGGTCATTCAGGCAGACGGCAAGATCGTCGCGTTTGGAGAGGCCAATGGCAACCTGGTACTGGTCCGCTACAACACCAACGGCACACTCGACACCACATTTGGCGGAACGGGAATCGTGGCAACGGATTCCGGTCAGACAGATCAGGCGCGTGACCTGACGCTCCAAACCGACGGAAAGATTATCGTCTGCGGAACGATCTGGAACGCCAACTCCAAAGACATCCTGCTCGCCCGCTACAACACCGACGGCTCTCTCGACACTTCGTTCGGCACACACGGAATGAGCGTCACCAACATCGGAATGAATAACGATGCGGGCTCGGAAATCATCCGTCAGCCGGATGGCAAAGTCATCGTCGGTGGATTCAGCGGGGAAAACGCCCTGCTTGCTCGCTATGATGTGGGCGCGCCAGCCGCCTCAAGCAGCCTGACCTTCAAGTCCATCGGCACACAAGACGGTTGGATCTTGGAATCAGGTGAAAACACCAATCAGGGCGATACCCTCGAAAAAGTCTCCAACGCCCTCTTTGTCGGCGACGATGCCAAGGATCGCCAGTATCGCTCCATCCTTTCCTTCGACACCACCACAATCCCCGACAATGTAACGGTCGCTTCAGCGCAGCTTAGAATCAGAAAACAGGGCATTGTCGGCACTGACCCAACCGGTACGCACGGCAACCTGTTTCTTGAAATCCGCAACGGGACCTTCAGCAACACCGTGGCGTTGAACGTGGAAGATTTCGCTGTCACCGCCAACATTGGCTCCACACAGGATGTATTCTCGGCAATCGCCGGTGACTGGTACGTGGCCGACCTGAGCAGCATCAACGCGGGTTTGGTCAACAAGTATGGCTTCACCCAATTCCGCCTGCGATTCACCAAAGATGACAACGACGATCTGGGTGCAGACTACGACAGGTTCTTCTCCGGCAATTCTGAAACCAACCAGCCCGAATTGATCGTGACCTATTCCACGCCCGGTGCACTCGCCTCGACACCGGCCCCCGCAGTAATCAGCATGGCAGCCGAGCCAACCCAGTCCACTCAAACCCCAATGCCACCGGTTGTCGAACCCGCGCCCTCGACACAATTCACCGCACTGCACCAGTTCGGCAGCCAGGCAGACAATGGAAGAATTCCGTATGGCGTGCTCGCTTTGTACAATGGGGTTTTCTACGGCACAACCACCTATGGAGGTCCGCCTTACAACGTGCCCCCCGTCAACCCCGACAACAAGGGCAACGTCTTCCGCATGAACATGGATGGCACGGGATACACCGTCTTGCATGAGTTTGCGGGCGGGGCAAACGACGGCTGGAAGCCCTGGGTTGGGCTTGCCGTTTCAGGCGACATGATCTACGGCAGCACGGTCTACGGCGGACCGCATGGAGAGAATGGCGGCGTCATCTACGAGATGAATGTCAACGGCAGCGGATTCCGGGTCTTGCACGCCTTTGGCGATCCCGGTGATGGCTTCGGCGGCTCGACCTCCCCCATTCTGGTCGGCGACACCCTGTTCGGAATCACCCGCTGGGGTGGAAACGGCACAGGCACGATCTACACTTACAACACGACCACCGAAGTCTATACCCAGTTACATCGCTTTGCCGCAGACAGCAGTGACGGCAACGCCCCGCTTGGCGCATTGACCCTTGCCAAAGACGGCTACCTCTACGGCCTCACCTGGCTTGGCGGAAGAAACAACATGGGCACGCTGTTCCGCATCAAGCCCGATGGATCGGCGTTCGAGACGATGTACCATTTCGAAGGCGGCGCGCTGGGCAAATACCCCTACGACAACCTGGCTTTTGACGGCGACCACACCCTCTACGGCACGACGCTTGGGGTCTACGGCGTCGATAACAGCGACCTCGGCGTGATCTTCAAGTATGACCTCGCCAGCAGGACCTGTTCCGTCCTGCACACCTTTGCCGGCGGAGCGGGCGACAGTGGCAAGCCAAACGGCAGCGTGGTTCTCTCCTCCGATGGGGTGACGCTCTACGGGACGACTCACGGCGATGACGCCTGGGGCGGGAGCGAATTCGGCATCCTCTACAAAATGAACCTCGACGGCTCCAACTTCCAGCAACTCTACGAGTTCAGCGGCGGCGCGGCTGGCGCGACTCCCATGCACACCCCCCTGCTAGCGAACGGCGCATTGTATGGCATGACCGCCTACGGCGGCGCGGAAAACTACGGACTCATCTACCGCTATCAGGTTGCGGATGCGGCGATCACACAAAAAAGTTTCAGCATGGCGAGTCTTTTCAGCCCGGTCATCAACTCGGGCGCAGGGGTTTCCATCCCTGAAAATGGCACGGTTGTAACCACAGTCACCGCCACCGACGCGGACACCCCAACCCTCACCTACTCCATCGTCGGCGGCGCGGATGCGGCGTTATTTGGGATTAACTCCTCCACAGGCGAGTTGACCTTCCTCGCCGCGCCCGATTTCGAGCAACCCAAAGATTCCGGCGCGGACAATATTTACAATCTCACCGTTCAGGCGTCCGATGGGATGCTCACCGCGACGCAGGATGTTTCGGTCACCGTTACGGGAGTCACCGACAACGTACCTTTGATCTCCTCCAGCGGGACGGTTTCCATTGCGGAAAACATCTCCGCCGTGACCACGCTTACCGCAACCGATGCTGACCTGCCCGCCCAAGCCCTGACCTACTCGATCATCGGCGGCGCGGACTCGGCGCTCTTTGCGGTCAACACATCCACTGGCGAGTTGACCTTCCTCACTGCGCCTGATTTCGAGCAGCCCAAAGACGCCGGTGCGGACAATATCTATAACTTCACAGCGCAAGTCTCCGACGGCACATTCAGCACAGCTCAGGATGTGATCGTGACCGTCACCCCTGTCAACGACAATACGCCTGCCTTTATTTCACCCGCAGGTCTATCGACTGCAGAAAATTCAACCACGATTGCAACCCTTTCTGCGACCGACGCGGACCTGCCCGCCCAAGCCCTGACCTACTCCATCCTCGGCGGCACAGATGCGGCGTACTTCAACCTCAACCCAATAACAGGAGTCCTTTCCTTCATCTCCGCGCATGATTATGAACTACCCAACGATGCGGACAGAAACAACGTCTACAACCTCACGGTTCAAGTTTCAGATGGGACATTGACCACGACTCAGGAAATCAGCGTCAGTGTGTTGCCCGTCAACGACAATACGCCCGTCATCACCTCGCCTGACAGGTTCACGATCCCAGAAAACACGCTCACCGTTGCAACCATCACCGCCACCGACGCGGATCGTCCCGCCCAAGCCCTTACCTACGCCATCGTCGGCGGGTTGGACGCGCTTAAATTTTCCATTGTCAGCGCCACGGGCGAGTTGAAATTCGTTACCGCGCCAGATTTTGAAGTCCCTGCCGACATCAACCATGACAACATCTACGAAGTTACCGTCCAGGTCTCGGATGGAGTTTCAAACGTCACGAAAAATATTTCCGCGCAGGTCATATACAGGGCAGGCTGATATCCTCCCGCAAGATCACCGCCACAAATTGTGCCCTGGTGAAAATTTACCACCGAATTGATTGCTACCTGGAATGAGGCACATTCCGACGACTTCATTTCCTTTGATCAAATCCCTTCCTGCCCACTGACCTGTAAAAGACGGCTTGCCCCTCGTTAAGCCGTCTTTTTTACCCAAAATCCTCGATATAGTTTCAAAAGTCCTTATTGGAGTTTGGGTAAAGCAGGTGACTATCACCTCTACGCTTTTCGCTCCCTATTGCTTCACAATTTGGAAGGGCATAATTCCCTGAAAGCGATAAGGGTTTATACAGCGCGCTGTATAAACCCTAGTTGGGCGCTTCGCGGAAAATACACTTTGATAACACGGGACGTGTAAATACACTTTAACGAATCAAGAAAAGATATTGGTAAAAATGAAATGTGGTTGAAGGAAAAGGAATACTCGAAAAGTTATGGTAAAAAAAACTGTTCCTGTGAAAAAATCAGAGATTATTGATGGCTATACTATCAAGTACCATGCCAACGGTAAAACCAGATGGTCTAAGGGGAAAATAATGAATGGGCAAACTGAAGGATATTGGGAGTGGTATCGCCTTGATGGCACGCTAAAACGTTCAGGCTATTTTGATAAAGGCGAACCTGTTGGCGAGTGGACGACCTATGACGAAAATGGAAATGTGTATAAAGTTGAACGAAAAAAAGCAGTAAAAAAAGAAAGTAACAACGAAGGAATATATTGTCCAACAGAAATTTCTGAGACGAGTGGCTTAACAGAATAAAAAGAAAAATTTTGGGTTTGGGCTTTGGCTAATAACGTTTGAATCGCCAGCGTGTTTGCAAGTCAACATTTTTCGGTCATTGGTCAAAAGTACAGTTCATTGTAAAATTTAGTCAAATTTGCGGGCAGTTTTTTTTTACAGTCAGTGAGTCTTCAAGTTCAACCGCGCCCAACAAAGCGTGCACCTGACGTGTGGGATTCTGC
>CAILWD010000572.1 GCA_903837815.1 uncultured Chloroflexota bacterium
CTCCAGTTGAGAAAACGCCCGAAGAATGAGATTCGAGACAAGGTGCGTACAGTGGCGGAGATGCTCGAATTGGAAAAATTCATGCATCGCCTTCCCCGTGAATTATCAGGCGGACAACAGCAACGAGTCGCGATTGGTCGGGCTGTGATACGGGAGCCATCCATCTTCTTGTTTGATGAACCATTCTCGAACCTGGACGCTGCGTTGCGCCTCAAGACACGCGGCGAGATCAAGGAATTACACCAGCGGCTGGGCGTAACATCAATTTTTGTCACGCACGACCAAGAGGAAGCCTTATCATTGTCAGATCAAGTTGCAGTCTTGAGGCTGGGGCATTTGGAGCAATATGGAACGCCCGAGGAGGTGTATTCAAAACCTGCGTCGAAATATGTGGCGCGTTTCATCGGCACGCCGCAAATGGACTTTTTTGTGGGCGAGTTTATCAGCAGGGATGGGCTTCGCTATCAAACGGGGGCAGCGGACATTCCCCTTCCAGATTCAATTAAAGTTCCAAATATGCCTGTGGATGTGGGCGTGCGTGCAGAGTTTGTGACTCTTGGATCAACAGGTTTCGATGCCGTGATTCGGCTTGTGCAACCTGTTGGACCGTTTACCTATGTCACTGTGGACTGGCAGGGCGGCAGTGTGACGGCGCGCGTCAATGGCGTTTCACACATGAAACCAAAGCAAAATATCAAAGTGAAAATCAATCCCGAGGGATTGATTTTCTTTGATCGAAATACAGAAAAAAGAATGGACTTGCTATGAATAAATTCCCCAACCTCCCCTATGTAAACCTGATGCCTTTCTCTGAAATTGAAGAAAAGCGCTCCGTCCTGCTTGTCACGTCCATGCCTGCATGGAATGCGGTGAAAGACTCCCTGCACGGATTGAACATTGGCGGAACCGTCGAAGTCACCGAAGCCAATACCAACCATTGGGACGATCTACGATCATCAATCGCCAACCGTCGCTTTGAAATCGTTTATGCTGTCGGCGGCGGGCTTGTTGCAGACGCCGCGAAATATCTATCCGCCAAACTTGGCATTCCGCTGGTGGTCTGTCCGACAGCGCTTTCTGTGGACGCATTCATCACCGCCGCTTCGGGGATCCGTCGCGATGGTTGTGTTTTCTATATCGAGACCAAGGTCCCCGAAAACCTCATCCTCGACCTGGGCGTGATCGCCAAAGCGCCCGCAACCATCCGCGCGGCAGGTATCACGGATGTAATGTCCATTGCAACCGGTTCGTGGGATTGGAAGTTCGCGCATGAACAGGGAAAGAATCCGCCTGGCATGGAATTTATTCCCTGGGTTTACGATAATGCCCAAAGCATTTTGAGCGGGGTACTGGATTGTGCCGAAGCCGCGGGTCGTGGCGACCGCGAAGGACTAAAGACCCTCTACGATTGTCTGGCAATGGAGGTTCAACTCTGCAACCAGGTTGGGCATGCGCGTCCTGAAGAAGGCAGCGAACATTACTTCGCTTATGCTGCTGAAAATCACACAGGGCATGGACTACCCCATGGCGATCTGGTAGGACCTGGAATTATGATCATGTCCGGGTTGCAGGGACAGGATACGGGTCGACTTGAAGCTGCGCTCAAAGCTTGCCACATTCCGCTGGATCGAATCCCGCAGGAAATTGTCAATCGCACGCTGGTGGAACTTCCCGCATATTGTGAAAGACACGAGCTGGCATTTGGGCTGGCACACACCTTGAAAAAGTAATAGATCATCAAGTTGATGAAATTCTTCGCATTGACCGGGCGCACACTACGTTTTTTCAACAAAAGGAACTTACCATGAAAATTGCATTTGC
>CAILWD010000573.1 GCA_903837815.1 uncultured Chloroflexota bacterium
ATTGAGATGGTTGTCTTCCTCGCAATTTTAACGGTTGGATACGTGTATGCCTGGAAGAAAGGAGCCTTGGAATGGGAGTAGAGCAAAAACTTGGTGATATGGGCGTGGTCACCACCACGCTTGAAAACGTGGTCAACTGGTCGCGGACGAATGCCATGTGGCCGATGCTGTTTGGTCTGGCTTGCTGTGCCATCGAGATGATGGCGGCACAAGCTTCGCACTACGATATGAGTCGTTTTGGCATGGAACTCATGCGTGCCAGTCCGCGCCAATCTGACCTGATGATTGTGGCGGGGCGCGTCTCGAAGAAAATGGGTCCCGTCCTCCGCCGACTGTACGACCAGATGCCCGAACCGAAGTGGGTCATCGCCATGGGTGACTGCGCCTCCTGCGGCGGCGTCTTCAACAACTACGCGATTTTTCAGGGTGTTGATGAAGTCGTCCCTGTGGACGTGTACGTGGCGGGTTGTCCGCCGCGCCCTGAGGCGTTGATTCACGGCGTGGTCACGTTGTATGAGAAGGTGAAGGGCGAGAAGTTCAAGGATTTGGTTAAGGGATAAATTGAGACCTGACAGGTTTCACCGCGACCTGACTCAATCGGAGTTCTTGCTGAGCATGTTCGGCTAATCCAAAAGAGTTCTGTGGAAACCTGTCAGGTCTTTGGGAAATGTGTATGGATACAAAACTGGAACCCATTGTAAAAAACATTCAGGAAAAGTTCGGCGCGAAGCTGGAAGAATTTCGTGACGAAGTTCATCTCTTCGTCAAACCTGGACAGATTGTTGAAGTCCTGACCCAACTCCGCGACGAGGAGCATTTTGAACTGCTCTCGGTTTTGAATGCTGTGGATTATTTCCCGCAGACCGCGCCGCGTTTTCATGTCGTCTATCAACTGACCTCGATTTCCAGAAACCTGTCGTTACAGGTCAGAGTCCCAGTCAACGAGGACAATCCCAAATTGCCGACGGTCACGGGTGTTTTTGCTGTGGCGAACTGGCGCGAACGCGAACTTCTCGACATGTTCGGAATCGAATTCGAAGGTCATCCCGACCCGCGCCGCATTTTGACTCCCGAAGGTATGGAAGGTCATCCCCTGCGGCGGGACTTCCCGCTCGGCTACGAAGAACCGCAGTTTACCTTCAACTTCGACGAGATTCGCGTGCAGAAGCCGAGTCCGAAGGAATAGATTCTTGAACCGCAAAGCTCGCTAAGAGCGCGAAGGAAAATAAAAAACTTGGCGTTCTTTGCGCTCTTCGCGGTGAGTAATCGGGTTTGTTGCTCGAAGGAATATTTATGACTCAAATCGAAGAAGTTAGCATTGACCAATTCAAGCACCTTGTCTCGGAGCGGGCGCTGACGGGTGAGACCATGCTCCTCAACATGGGACCACAGCACCCGTCCACGCATGGGGTGTTGCGCCTGTTGCTCGAACTCGATGGCGAGATCGTTGTCAACTGCATCCCCGACATCGGCTACCTGCACACGGGTATCGAAAAGAACATGGAAGCCAAGACCTATCAAAAGGCGGAGGTCATGACCGACCGCCTCGATTACATGAACCCGATGGGCAACAACCTGGCTTACGTGATGGCGGTCGAAAAACTGGTTGACCTCGACGTGCCAGTCCGCGCGCAGGCAATCCGCGTGATCCTCGTCGAGTTGCAGCGCATCGCGTCGCATTTGGTTTGGCTCGGCAGCGTGGGGCTTGACCTCGCCGCCATGTCCATGTTCCTGTATTGCTTCCGCGAGCGCGAGCAAATCCTCGACATCTTCGAGTTGGTTTCGGGTCAGCGCATGATGACCACCTACATCCGCCCTGGCGGTGTGTGGCGTGATGTGCCCGTCGAGTTCGAGAAAGCCGTGCGTGATTTTCTCAAGACCGTCCCCAAGCGTGTTGACGAGTACGAAAAGCTGCTGACCAAGAATCCGCTTTTCATTGACCGCATGGTGGGGCTGGGAATTTTGGACGCCAAGACCGCACTCTCCTACGGGGTGACGGGTCCCATGCTCCGCGCTTCGGGTGTGGATTGGGATTTGCGCAAGTCCCGCCCGTATCTGGGCTATGAACAATATGACTTCAACGTCCCCGTGCTGACCGAAGGCGACAC
>CAILWD010000574.1 GCA_903837815.1 uncultured Chloroflexota bacterium
CAAAATTCATTTCAAACACAAAGGGCACGAAGGTCACCAAGGAAAACCAAAGTCTTCACATATTTCCCTTTGTGTACTTTGTGTCCTTCGTGTTTAAAGTTCTTCCCTCGGCGTCCCTGCTTTGATGGGGTTGGGGTTGGCTTCGTCCGAGACAATCTTCCCGTCCGAAAGCTTGATAATGCGGTTGGTGTGCCGCGCAACGTGCGAATCATGCGTGACCAGAATGACGGTCTGACCGTTTTCCCTATGCAGGTTTTGGAACAGTTCCATGATTTCGACGCCTGTCTTGCTGTCCAACGCGCCCGTCGGTTCGTCGGCGAGGAGGATGGCGGGTTCGTTCACCAGCGCCCGCGCAATCGCCACGCGCTGCTGCTGTCCGCCGGAGAGTTCGTTGGGCGCGTGGTCTGTCCTTTGCCCCAGTCCCACCCGTTCCAACGCTTTGCGGGCGCGGTTTTCGCGTTCCCTGCCAGCGATGCCTGCGTAGGTCAGCGGCAGCATCACGTTTTCGAGGGCGCTTGTCCGCGCCAGCAAATTAAACTGCTGGAACACAAAACCGATTTTGCGCCCGCGAATATCCGCCAATTTGGTTTCATCCAAATTTTCCACCGCCACACCATCCAGCAGATACCTTCCGCCCGTCGGCGCATCGAGGCACCCGATAATGGACATGAGCGTGCTTTTGCCCGACCCCGAGGGCCCCATGATGGCAACCATCTCGCCCTTGCTAATGGTGAAACTCGCCCCGTCCAACGCGCGGACTTCGTTATCGCCCATCTGGTAGACCTTGCTCAAATCGTCGGCTCGAATCATTTACTGCCTCCAAAGGGATTAGGCGCCTGAAAACTGCTCTCGTTCACGATTTGCAGAGTTTCGCCTTCGGTCAAATCTCCAGTCACCGCGACCAAATCGCCGACGATTGATCCGCCAACCACATCCACACGCATCGCCGTATCGTTTCGCATGACCCAGACGTATTCGCCTTTGCTATCGTTTTGAATGGCAACAATGGGAACTGCCAGCGCTGAGATTTCATCCTTCACTTGGATGGTTACGTTGGCGGTTGTGCCAAGCGGCAGGAATGTGCCTTCCTCGACTTTATCCAACTCGACGCGGACTTTGTATTTGACCATGCCAGAGACCACTTCGCCGACGGGGTTGATACTGGTCACTTTGCCCATCAACACCACATCGGGCAGCGCGTCCAACGTGACCTCAGCCTGATTGCCCGCCTTGATTTTGGCGATGTCCGATTCATCTATCTGCGTTTCGACGTAAAGTTGATTCAAGTCCGCCAGGTTGACCGATAACTCGCCGCTGGTCACGGTATCGCCTGGGCGGTGTTCCACCGAAAGAACCTGCCCGTCGAAGGGAGCGACAATATACAGGTTGTTTACGCTGGCTTGCGCCGAATCTGCCTTTGCACGCGCTGAAATCAGGTCGCTTTCACTGGGAGCAACCAGAACGCCATATTGCGATTCCATCGCGTCTAACAGCGCGTCTGCGGCTTGTTCATACGCGCCAAACGCTTGCAGCGATTCCACGGCGTCGTCATGGTCGTTCATGGATTCGGCGAAGGCTTTTGCCAGCGCTTCGAATTTCGCCTGCGTGGCAAGAATATCGTCCACAAGCGCCAGGTCTTCCTTATCCAGCGCGTCGCGCAGGGAGGGCGCAAGGGCGGCGTACTCATATTCGCCGATATAGCCAAGCGACTCGGCGCGGGACGCCCAATAATAGAATTGCGCTTCTGTGTTTGCCGCAAGCGGATATTCCTCCAGCGCATTCACCAAATCATCGCGGGCTGTAATCACATCGCTGTAGAGTTCATCGTCGCCGCCGCCGCGGTTGTAGGCGAGTTCATCCACCAAATCCACCCGCGCGGCATTCCACGTGTTGAACGCGCTGGAAACATTTTCACGTGCCGCGCCAACGGATGCGCCGTCGGGTCGCTCGATGGCGTTCAAGTTTGCTTTGGCTGTTTCCAAGTCGGCTAACGCAGATGCGAAGGACGCGGAGGCGCTTTCAGGTTGCAGCGTCAGCAGCGTGTCGCCCGCCTTTACAAAATCGCCTGTTTCGATATTTGCCGATTCGACAACGCCGCTTGTCTTCCATGCGAGGCTGGCAAAGGGGCGCGTTTCAAGCGCGCCAGTTGCTTCGACAGTTTCATCCATATTCAATGCGACGACTTGCGCGGTTTGTGTTTCTGCGGCGTTTGCAGAGCCAGCGCCCAAAAATGCCGCCCAAGCCAGCGCAACCACCGCCATCGCCAGGATGGCGAATTGCCATTTGTTTATTTTTTTATCCTTGAATATATTTTGCATGATAAATCTCCTTTTAGAGTTTCCACAAGGATACTTTTCAAATGTGCAGAATTTACGCAGGCGAAACGGAGGGTTGTGCAGGTTCAAAATGCTATAATCGCCGCATGAATTCCCTGCAAGTCGCGCCCGACATCGAAATCATCGAAGAGACAGAGACCGAACTCGAACCACTCTACCGCGTCATCATCCACAACGACGACGTGACTCCGATGGATTTTGTCGTCCACGTTCTGACTTCAATTTTTGTCCTTTCCCAGCCTGACGCAATGGAAGCCATGCTGACCGCGCATTTCAAAGGCGCGGCGTACGTCCAGACCCTGCCCAAAGCTGAGGCACAGAAACGCATCAACAAAGCGCACTTCGCCTCAGGGCTGGAGGGTTATCCGCTTCATTTTTCGATGGAACCTGAGTGATTTTGAAGTCCGGAAGTTCTACTGAACTGGAGCATCCGCAGTAGGACTTACGGAGTCCCTGTCAAGATTGCATGGACGTAAAATGTAAGATATAGTTGCGCCGATTTAACTAATCATTGGAGAAAACTTTATGGCAGGCATGACCCGCGGAAAAGGTCTGCTCGAACCGTTGCTCGCAGACCTGCGCGCACACCGGGCGAACAAACTAATTCCTTCAACTCTACGCACTGGACGCATCCTCGACATTGGCTGTGGAACCTACCCCTACTTCCTGGCACATACCTCTTTCGCCGAGAAATTCGCCATCGACCAGTTACCGCTTCCGCAAAAAACTGCTTTCGAATTGAAAATCGAAAGTTTCACGCTCGATCTTGAAATTGAACCTCACCTTCCGTTCGACAACAATTATTTTGAAGCAGTTACCCTGCTGGCAGTGGTGGAACACCTCGACCCCGCTTTGATGGCGAAACTGTTCCAGGAAGTCTATCGCACGCTGAAGCCTGGCGGCATGGTTGTCCTCACCACGCCCGCCGCCTGGTCGGATGGATTGCTCAAATTCATGGCGCGGATCAACCTTGTCAGCGCGGAGGAAATCCACGAGCACGCCTACGCCTACACCCTCCCGCTCCTCGGTTGGTATTTCGGTCAGGCAGGTTTTGAAATGACCAAGGTCAAGTTCGGCTATTTCGAGTTCATGTTCAACATGTGGGCGACCGCGCAAAAATAAATTTGGACGGACTGCAAACCCTCACCCAGATCAATCTCGACGACCTTGTCTCGTCTTTCGGCTGGCAGAACCAGCCTTTTCTTGCGCGCACCCTGCGGTGGATTTTTCATCAGCCCGCGCAGACTTTTGCAAAAATCATGCTGGAGTTTGATTCGGCAATCGGCGAGCGCGGACTCGTCAAAGCGGCGCGGCGGACTGAAAAACGGTTCGTCCGCGACGTGCGCGTTTTTGGTCTGGACCGTGTGCCTGATTCCGCTTTCCTGGCATTGTCCAACCACCCCGGCATGACCGACACACTGGCGCTGTTTGCCGCCCTTAACCGTCCCGATCTGAAAATCATCGCGCTTGACCGCCCCTTTTTGATGGCTCTCCCCAACCTGAGCAAACAGTTGTTCTTCGTCCATGACGACCCTGCTTCGCGGATGAAACTGGTTCGCCAAGTCAGTGGACATTTGCGGGGCGGCGGCTCGGCGTTGACTTTTCCCGCTGGCGAAATCGAACCCGACCCCGACGTTTACCCTGGCGCTTTGGATTCCCTGTCAAAGTGGACAGACAGCGTGGGCGTCTTCGTCCGCATGGCTCCTGAAACGGTGATTCTGCCCGTGCTGGCGCGGAATGTGATTTGGGAGAAGACCGCCCATCATCCCCTGCTCAAAATCAAAAAGACTCGCGATGAAAGAGAGAAACTTGCCGCCGCTTTGCAACTGCTGGCAATGGTGATGTGGAACGCCAAGCCTGTCACCGTCACTGTGCAAATTGGCAACGCCGTTGACCCGAAGAAACTTGGTACGAATACACAAGTCATTCATCAAGCCGTGTTGGCTGAGATGAAACCCCTGATCGAGAATCCGCCGCAGGGCGAAGGGGTGAGCGTTTTATGAAGAAGCCCTTTTGGGGAAGATTGCGCCCCATCGCGGTCTATTCCCTGCTTGCTGCCTTGCTTTACTTTGCCTTGCGCAACGCCCCGCTGACTGAAATCTGGGCCGCGCTTCGCAGACTGCAAGGCTGGCAGCTCATCGTCCTGCTTGGCTTGAACATCGTCATCTATTCCTTCATCACTTTGCGCTGGTGGCTGATTATCCGCGCCGAAAAACAAGGCGTTCGCTTTTTGCCATTGCTGGTCGCGCGTGTGACGGCATTTGGCGTCAGTTACTTCACGCCTGGACCTCAAGTTGGCGGCGAGCCAGTTCAAGTGTTGTATTTACAGCGCAACTACGGCCTGACCTATGTCCGCGCCGCTTCGACGGTGGTGATGGATAAATTGCTCGAATTTCTCGCGGGTTTCGTCCTGCTCGGCTTCGGGCTGACCGCCGTTTTTCAAGCGGGGATTTTCTCTGCGAACGCCAGCGGGTCGCTTGCTGCGTTGAGCGGACTTGTCCTGCTCATGCTCTTTCCTCCCATTCACATCGTTTTGATGTTTCGCGGGATTTACCCCGTCTCTGCCATTCTGCGGAAATTCTCCAACAACAAGTTCGTGCGTTTTGTCGCTGCCTCGGAGCGCATGGCGGGGACGTTTTGCCGCCGTCATCCAGCGTCGTTGGTCTCTGCAATTTTTGCCTCCCTGCTTGCCACGATGGGAATGGTGGTCGAGTTCTTTTTCATTACCCGTTTCCTCGGCATTGATCTCACCTTTTGGCAAACCCTCTCAGCGTGGACTGCGGGCTGGCTCTCGTTTCTCCTGCCTTTGCCAGGCGGGTTGGGTGCGCTCGAAGCCAGTCAGGTATTTGCGTTGGGAGCCTTTGGCGTCTCGGCGGTTTCCGCCATCGGTGTGACTTTGCTCATCCGCGCCCGCGATTTGTTGATTGGGGGAGTCGGTTTGTTGATCGCGGGGCAATTCAATCGCGCCATCTTTCCAAGTCATCTTGAACCACGGAGACGCGGAGACACCGAGGAGAATCAATGAGAAACTCCGCGCCTCAGTGGCTCCGTGGTTAGACAAGCCTTACAAGTGGAAACATCATGGAATATTCCTTCCCTCATTACCTGCTCTCCAAACAAAGCGTGGATGACCGCGCCTTGAATCGAAATGTCCTCGATTCTTTGAAATCCAATTTGTCCGCCTCCCCGATTCGAATCGTCGAAGTGGGAGCGGGGATTGGGACCATGCTGGCGCGACTCGTCCGCTGGGGGGTGGTGACGAAAGCCGACTATATTTTGGTGGATGAGATGGCGGAGAACATTCAAACGGCTTGGGATTGGATTCCACTTTGGGCGGGTGAATCAGGTTTGAGCGTGGAGCGAAGCGGAGAGAATCAACTTCGGGTGTTCGACCAGACTCGTGAGGTCCGCATCCGCCTGGAGTGTGCAGACGTCTTCGATTTCATCCAAAAAAATAAAGAGCCTGCCGATTTGCTGATCGCCCATGCTTTTTTGGATTTGCTGCCCATGCCCAAAAGTATGCCGAGGCTGCTTGCGCTGACCAAATCTTTGGCGTGGCTGACGATCAACTTCGACGGCGTGACTTCGCTGGAGCCGATGATTGACGCGGCGCTGGATGAGCGTATCGAGCGGCTGTATCACGCGACGATGGACTCACGTGCAACGGGCGGTGACAGCCGAGCGGGGCGGCATTTGTTCGGCCACTTGCGCGGCGCGGGCGCGGACGTGCTGGCGGCGGGCGCATCGGATTGGGTGGTGCATTCTGTGAACGGGAAGTATGTCGAAGATGAAGCGTACTTTCTGCATTTCATTTTGCACTTCTTCGAAGAGTCGCTGACGGGTCACGCGGAGTTGGATGCAGTTGAGTTTGCAGATTGGATACAAAAACGCCGCGCTCAAATCGAACGCGGCGAGTTGGTTTACATTGCCCACCAGATGGATTTTCTGGCAAGGGTTTAAGTTCCCCAGTCTCGTAAATACAAAAAGTCATAGCCGATGGTGCGGTTGCTGACTTTGGCAATCGGTGGCAGCATCCGCTTGAACTGGTTGCGGCGGATTCGCGTCGTGACGGCGTTGACAAACTTTTCGTTGAAGCCGTCTTCGATGGCTTCCTGTGGCGAGTAGCGCTGGTCAACCAAAAGGTAGAGGAGTTTGTCCACATCTTCGTAGGTGAAGCCCAATTCATCTTCATCAGTTTGACCCGCCCACAAGTCAGCGGATGGGGCTTTGTCGATGATGGGGGCGGGGATGTTCATCGCCCGCGAGAGTTGGCGCACTTGGGTCTTGTACAAATCGCCGATGGGATTCATCGCGCAAGCCGAGTCGCCGTACAGGGTGCTGTATCCCAGCAGGATTTCGGTCTTGTTGCCCGTGCCGACCACCAGACCTTTGAAGACTTCGCTCTGGTCGTACAGGACGATCATGCGCTCGCGTGCCATGATGTTGCCCATGCGCATCTTCGTGATCTGCGGATCGAGTTTGAAGAGCGGCTCGACCATGTCGGTGATTTCAATAGTTTTGTTTGGAATTCCAAGCTGGTCGATCAACAGTTGGGCGTCGTCGAGTGAGTTCTGGCTGGAGGCTTTGTACGGCATTCGCACTGCGAGGACATTTTCTTTGCCCAGGGCTTCAACCGCCAGCGCGCACGAAAGCGCCGAGTCGATTCCGCCCGAAAGCCCGATCACTGCGCGCGACATTCCCACCCGCGTAATTTCGGATTTGATGAAGCCCGCCAGAATCTCACGGGCAAGGTCAGTGTTGATGGAGAGGTTGATGTTATTCATGGAATTCCAATTTTGCCCGCATGATGATCCGTACTTTTTTAGCGTCCCGAAACGCGATTTGCGCGTCGGACTGGTCTGCCGAAGCGCCAGGGTAGCGGTATAGAACAGCATAATCTTCCAGCCTGTCCAAAAACTCACGGCATTCCTCAAGCAACGAATCGATGGTCAGGCACATTTCGAGCAGTTCAATGAGGTTGTGTATTTTGGGAAAATCCACCCTGTTTTTGAAAAGAAATGCCTTCAGATACTTCTCCGCCAGTTGCTGGGAGTGAAAATAAACGGCATCATGATTACCGCCGTTGACTTCGACTTCCCTTTGTGCAACGGCGTAATC